>CALXIC010000047.1 GCA_944388265.1 uncultured Clostridia bacterium
CCACAAACCGGCAACCTTCTCCGAAGCAAATGAAATGATTGACCGTTACATCCATTTTTACAACTACGAGCGTATCCAAAGCAAAACAGGAGTAGCGCCGCTAACGCTGCGCCACTCCTGCTAAAACCGAATATTCCTATCTTAGGGGGGCTTTTTTGTACTGTCCGCACAATCTGGAGCAGTTCAGTCACGAGGGGGCGGCTTTTGGATGGCTACCGCATTAGAGCAGTTCGAGAATCTGATTTTTCGGACGGGCGCCAACGCTCTGGTTGACAATTTTGCCGTTTTTGATGACCAGCAGGGTGGGAATGCTCATCACCTGGAACTGGGCTGCCAGTTCGGGCTGTTCATCGACGTTGATTTTGCCCACCTTCACGTCGGGACGTTCCGCCGCGATTTCTTCGAGAATCGGGCCGACCATGCGGCAGGGTGCGCACCAGCTTGCCCAGAAGTCCAGCAGTACCGGACGGTCTGCACGCAGCACTTCCTGTTCAAAATTCTGATTGGTAATGGTAATCGTTGACATATGAGTTCCTCCTCATCTATTTTCAGTTGTTGTATGAATTGGTTGTTTGCTTTCTATGATTCTATTATACCCATTTTCCATCATTCTTCCGTGATGTTATCACCTTCGCCGGTCACCACTTCGCCGTCCCAGTCCAGGATGCCGCCGATTTCCACGACATCGGTATACCCCAGCTGGACAAGCTTTTGCGCCGCCTGTTTGCTGCGGTTGCCGCTGCGGCAATACACCAAAATCTGCTGGTCAAAATCGGGAAGCACCGAAGGCGGTTCGTCGCCAATGGTCTCATTCGGCAGATTGATGGCGCCGGGCAGGTGTCCTTCGGCATATTCTTCCGGAGTGCGGACGTCCAAAAGCACCAGATCCTGCTCTTCTTCGAGCCAAACGGCCGCTTCCTCCATGGTCATCTGGCGGTAATCGGCGGTTTCGGCACCGCACCCGGTGCAAAGGATGCCAAGGATTGCCGCAGCCGCCGCCAGCAGCCGCATCTTCATATGGTTCTCCTTTCGTATCATGACCGTGTGTTGGGATGCTTTGCCTTGCAGATCAGCTGCGTCATCGTTCCCATCGGGCAGTAAACGCACCAGCTGCGCGGCTTAAAGAGCACCATCGTCAAAAGTCCCAGCACGGTCGAGGTGAGCATCACGCTGTAAAAACCAAACGCGAATTGGGCAACCCCGGGATGCAGCAGCGTTCCGTGATACGCCCAGTGCCACGGCAGGCGAAACGTCCACAAAAGCGTCACCACCTGTTTGAGATCCTGCGCCCCGGCAAAGACCAGATAGGTGTTCCAAAGCATCTGGAAAAACATCGCGAAGAAGAAAATCAAAAATCCGTACCGAAACCACTTGCTTTTCATCCAGCGGGGAATATCCCTGCGCCGGGAAAGCCCAAACCGTCCGCCCAGCAGTCCAAACAGCTGTCCGCGTCCGCAGTAGCGGTTGCAGTATCCCTTATTGCCGCCGATCGCCGCGATCAAAAGCGGAATGAAGAAGCACAAAAGCCCCAGCCAGGCAAACAAAATATTGAAAAAGCCCAGCACCAGATAGAGAAGCGACGCGATCCACAGATCATCGTACCAACGTTTTTTCATGCCGTCACCTCCTCAATGGAAATGACCGAAGCGGGACATTCTTTGGCGCATTTGCCGCAGCCCACGCAGGCAGAATCGTCCACCTTCGCATAGATTCCGTCGGAAATGGAAAGGGCGCCCATCGGGCAAACCTTGACACAGCAGCCGCAGGCCACGCAGACGGATGTTTCCACCCTCGCTTTTCGTTTGACACGCATTGTTTGATTCATCGGATAACCTCCCCGTATTACTGTGTCCAGTATATGCTTCGGGGAGGATTCTTTCTGTGACGACATCACAAACGAAAAAGAAATTCCGTGTGCAGGCGCTTTAGTCGGCCGTGCCGTTGAAAACGTTTGCCGCAAATCGATCGCACAGCTCCTCAATCCATTGCCGTTTCGCCAACACGGCAAGCCATTCTTCCGGGATGGCGTCCAGGCCGTACAGCATCCCTGCCAGCCCGCCGGCAACGGCGGCAACCGTATCGGTGTCCTCGCCGAGATTGACCGCTTTTAACACGCAGTCGGAATAGTTGTCGGTGGTCAAAAGGCACCAGATGGCCGCCTCCAGCGTGTCCACCACGTAACCGGAGCTTCGAATGTCTGCTTCCGGGAGACTCAAAAATCCCGGCTGCATCAGTCTTTCAAAGTGAACCATTTCCGGCTGGAAGCGCGAATCTGCCTCATAGACCCGTTTGGCCTTTGCCAAACCTTCAAAAACCGACTCTTTGCGGCGGCAATCCAAAAGTGCCGACGCGACACAGGCGTAAATCCCGCACGCCATTTCCGAACGGGGATGCGCGTGGGTCAAATCGGACAGGCTGTGCAGCAGCTTGATCCCTTCCGAAAAGAACCGTTCGCCCGAGAAACGCGCCTTGCAGTAAAAGACGCCCGGCAAAATCCGCATCAGCGAACCGTTGCCGTTGTCCATTTCCCCGGCTCCGCCGCACTGCACCGGTTCTGCTTGCCCGGACAAATATCGCAACAGCGCTTGTCTGGTCGCCATGCCCATATCAAAGACTTCTTCATAGGGCGTGTAGGCGGCGTCATTCGCCCAAGCGCAAAAACGATCCATGATGCCGCGCGCATCAAAGCCGTGCTGCAGGCTGTCGATCGTCGCCAGCGTCATGCTGGTGTCGTCCGACCAAGTCCCTTTCGGAAGATGGTAGGTGCCGTATCCCTGCATCCCAGATACGGGATGTTTTTTCAAATATGATCGCGGACGAAATTCCACCGGAACGCCCAGTGCGTCCCCTACCGCATGTCCCAAAATGGCCGCTTTCCACTTTGTCTGCAAACTCATGATTTTCCCTCCTATCAAAAGGCAGCCTCTGCCGCTTCTTTTTGTCCGTCATTCCCCCTACACCGACTTGATTTTTCGGTACAGACGGGGAGAACTGCCGTACTTGCTTTTAAACCGTCTGGAAAAATAAAACGGGTCTCCGAATCCCAGCTGTTCACTGATCTGCTGCACCGTGCGGCTGGTGTGGGACAGCAGCCGTTCCGCTTCCAGCAGCACCATGTCGTCGATGTACCGTCCCAAAGAAATCCCCATTTCCGCCCGAAACCGTTTGGTCAGCATGCTTTCCGAAACATAGCCGTGAGCGGCCACTTCGGACACATGAAGCCGCAGCGAAAGGTGCGACTTGACATAGGCAATCGCCTGCAAGACGCAGGGAGAAAATTGTACGATCCGGGGATGGAATTCGTATTTTTGAAACAATTCCAACACCGAAGCATAGATCTCCTGGCGCAGCCGCAGGCTGTCGTAGACCTCTTCGCTTTGCGAAAGGTCCACCAGTCTTTGAATCTGACCCATCCCGGGCGTATACTCCATCCACTCCGAACAGCCCTGAAGCAAATCGGTATCCTCGCCAAACAGCAGCTTGATATGAAAATAGAGCTGCTGCACAGAGGTGGTGCATCCATGCGAAAAGGAATAGCCGCTGGGGAACAAATAGCAGTGCCCCTGTTTTAAGAGGACTTCTTTCTCGTTGACGCGAATGTATCCATCGCCGCCGCAGATGTAATAAAGCCTTCCGTAAGGGGGTGAAACGATGCTGCCGACCCATTCTTTGCCCATGCTGGCATATCCATAATGAAAAATCCGAATACGGATATTGTTCAGATACTCCTGGGTCATCTCATTGGTTTGTATCATCGAATTCCTCCCCGGCATTTTTCAAAAATGATGAAAAGTCCATGTTTTTGACCGAAAACCCACTTGTATAAATCCCGGTAAAATTTATACTTATCCTTAGCAGTATGTACATACCCCGCCAGGGATTAGTCCTATTATATGGGCTATTTTGGCAAAATACAAGATGATTTTGGTTAACATTGTTTGAAATAAAGGAGGAAACATTATGTCCAGCTATGTGGTACGCAAAACGCCGGGGGATCTTTCGTGGTTTACGCATGACCGTTTCGGCATGTTTATTCACTGGGGACTCTACTCGATGCCCGCCCGTCATGAATGGGTAAAGACCAACGAATGCATTCCGGAAGAAAAATATCAAAAATATTTTCAGTACTTCAACCCGGATCTGTTCGACGCCAGAGAATGGGCAAAACAGGCCAAAGCCGCCGGCATGAAATATGCCGTGCTCACCACCAAACACCATGAAGGCTTTTGCCTGTTCGATTCGCAGTACACCGATTACAAGAGCACCAACACCCCCATCGGACGGGATTTGGTGCGGGAATATGTCGATGCGTTCCGGGCGGAAGGCCTGCACATCGGATTTTACTATTCCCTGATCGACTGGCATCATCCCGAATTCCCGATCGACCATCTGCATCCCCGCCGCAACGATCCGGATGCCTACGAACAGTCCAAAAACCGCGACATGCACAAATACGCCGAATACATGCGCAATCAGGTGACGGAACTGCTCACCAACTACGGCAAAATCGATGTGCTGTGGTTTGATTTTTCCTATGAACACGACCCCAGCTTCCCCGATTGGATGAAGGGCAAAGGCAAGGAAGAATGGGAAGCGGAACAGCTCATCGCCACCGCCAGAACATTGCAGCCGCACATCATCATCGACAACCGCACCCAAATCGAACAGGATCTTTGGACGCCGGAACAGTACCAGCCCACCGAATGGATCCGTCATCAAGAAACCGGGGAACTGGTGCCGTGGGAAGCCTGCCAGACCTTCTCCGGTTCGTGGGGATATTACCGCGATGAAATGACCTGGAAATCGCCGGAAATGTTGATTCAGATGCTGATCAACACCGTTTCTGTGGGCGGCAACCTGTTGATGAACGTCGGCCCGACCTCCCGCGGATATTTTGACAGCCGCGCGCAGGATGCGCTGAAGGTTTACGGAAACTGGATGCATTACAACAGCCGTTCCATCTACGGCTGCACCATGGCGGAACCGGACCTCCTGAAAAACTGCCCCAACGGGTGCAAATTCACCCAAAGCGAGGACGGCAAACGCCTGTACGTCCATCTGTTCGAATATCCTTTCCAGACGCTGACACTCAAAAATATGGCAGGAAAGGTCGATTACGCCCAGTTCCTCCACGACGGAAGCGAACTGCTGATGGACGAACGAATCCGCACCAACGCCAGCGGCGAAGAAGAACAAAATCTCTTGATTACCCTTCCCGTGGTGAAGCCGAATGTGATCGTTCCGGTCATCGAACTCTTCTTAAAGTAATTTTGCTGAGAGTAAAAACGAAAAACGCTCTTTCGCACCTCACGGTGCGAAAGAGCGTTTTGGTTTTACATTTTTACTCGATGACAGCAGAATATCCAGCCTATACTTTACAGAAGATTTTATCTTGTCAACCACCAAGCATTTGATCGCCAAAACAGACATCCGCTAAAAATCAAAGCGGTCAATCCTTGATTATTCCAGCCCAAAATGTTTCGCAAGAGCTGACAACATTTCTTCCCGCGTATCCCTTTCGGCATCTTGACGAATCAAGGTATAAAAACCGCTTTTTTCAAAAGCTTCATACCGTTTAGGGTGATTAACTCTTGCAATGCATGCTCGGAAATTTTTCAGTGTCGCTTCCGGATCGGGACAAGAACGAATCACCGAAAGTAAAAATTGTTTTTCTTCATCGTCCCGTTCAAAAAAACGATCCACGGACATCGCCTGAGGAGATAAAAGAATCGCAACATGATCATAATCACTGATCTCGTGCAAAAGATCACAGGGAATATTCGTATCCACAATGACTTTTTGATCTCCGGACAACCGAATCAATTCTGCAATTTCAAACTCTGCAATCTCCCGCGCATTACCATCCGCCCAAGCTTCGTATTCATCAGGTGTCCGGCTTACAAAATGCTGCCAAGACGGTTTGGTATTCATATAAGAAATATTGGGCTGACATTCCGGCGTAGCGATGGACAAAATCGTTTCCAACTGATAATTTTCCTCACAATGGATCATATGATAGCGCTCCGCCAGCATTTTACACATTGTCGATTTTCCGGCATATGCCGTTCCATTGATAAAATAACAATTTCGTAAATAGTACTTTAAAATGTTATTCGATAAGTTCATTGCTTCATCCCACCAATATGATAAAAACGCGGATTTAGAGGTCAATCCGATCAGTCTGCAAAAGGAAAAAAAAAAAATGCCATTTGCTGATCTTCTATTATTTGCATTGTATCAAAAACATGAACCGTACGCAATATCTCTTCGTTCGAATTCTTTTAAACTGCTTATATTCGTAGAAATATATGAATGGGC
>CALXIC010000048.1 GCA_944388265.1 uncultured Clostridia bacterium
TAATGGATGAAACACGGCGTGATGTGTCCATCATAACCATCAAAAAACTTTGCGACGGGTTGGATATGACAATCACTGAATTTTTTGATGATGAAATTTTTATGACGCTGGAACAAGAAATGAAATAGTTGGTTAAGACAGGTTATCTTTTGGGATAACCTGTTTTTCTTTCTTTTGGTGTGGTTAAATGTGCGTGTCTTGAAAAATCAATTTGCATCGCGGAGACTTTCCAATAACAGAAAAAACGCATGCACTGATCAGGTGCATCCAACAAAATTGACGGGAAAAGTGATCCGCATTATAATAGAAAAGTACACTAATAGATTTCGAACCTGAAGGGGAACTTATGAATCAATCGCAATTGATTTGCTGTATTTTGGATATTGGGGAATTGCTCCTCACGAGCGGCGCGGAGATCAGCCGGGTAGAAGATACCATCCTGCGCATTTGCAGGAGTTATCAATTTGAAAGATGCGATGTGCATGCGATCAATTCCAGCATCATTTTGACCGGGCAACTGCCGGGCGCTTTGCCGGAAACGCAGCTTCGGCGCATCTATTCCTTTAAGACCAATCTGAATACCGTGCAGTCGGTCAATGAATTGTCGCGGTACATCTGCCAAAACACACCGGATATTGAACTGATCCAGCAACGGCTGGAGGCGATCAGGTCCGAAAAGGGTTATGGTGCATGGGTCATGCATCTGGCGTATGCGGTGGTCGCGTCGTCCTTTTCGCTGTTTTTCGGCGGAAGAGCGGCGGAGTGCCTGTTGTCGGCGGTGTCGGCGGTTGTGATCTGTTTTTTGGGACGGCAGCTGCAAGCTGTCGGCATCAATAAAATGGTGCAGAGCTTTCTGCTGTCGGCGGCGTGTACGGTGATTGCGGTGATGAGCTGCTGGATTATCCCCAATCTGGATTATGATAAAATCATCATTGGGAATATCATGTTATTGATTCCGGGGCTGGCGTTTTGCAACGGGCTGCGGGATTTGATTGTTGGAGACACTATCAGCGGCGGGCTGTCGCTGAGTGAAGCGTTGTTGAGTGCATTGGCGATTGCGTTTGGATTTGCGATCGTTTGGATGCCGATGAGGATATTGTTATGAACGGAGTCATACAAATACTTGCGGCGACGCTGGGAAGCTGCGGGTTTGCGATCGTGTTTCAGATCAAGCCCAAACACATCAAGTTTGTAGCGGTGGGCGGCGCGCTTTCGTGGTTGAGTTATCTGTTGTTTTATGCGTTGCTGGGAACCCATGCAGAGTCGATGTTTTTGGCGGCGGTTTCGGTGACGGTGTATTCCGAAGTGATGGCCCGAATAGATAAAGTACCCGCCACGCTCATTTATATCCCGGCGATCATTCCGCTGATTCCGGGGGGACATCTGTATTATTCCACCGGCTGCCTGATTGCGGGCGACGAGAGCGGATTTCGCACGTATTCTCAGCTTTTTTTGGGGGATGCGGTTGCCGTTGTGTTGGGAACGGTGCTGGTGTATACCATCCTATCGCTCATCATCAAAAAGAAGAGTTTTTCAAAATAGTAAAATTATGTGTTTTTGGAATGCGGAAAACAACGGTAGATAGGCTTTTGCGTTAATCTTGACACGTATTAATGTGGGTGCTATAATATAATTTATAGAATTATACGAATATGAACGATTGGAGAATGCAAAGACTTTATAAAATGATCGGAAAAATCCGATGGATTGGTTATGCTAAGGAGGTATAAAATGAAACTCAAAGATGGGTTGATCCTTCGAAACGTGGCTGGTCAGATGGTAATAGTCCCTACGGGCAAGAGGGTTCAGGAAGTAACCAATATTGTTTATATTTCGTCGTCGGCGGCATATTTATGGGATTACATGAAAGATCATGAGTTTGAGAAAGAGGATTTGGTTCGCTTAATTTTAGAAGAATATGAAGGCGTAACGGAAGAAAAGGCGGCAGCAGATATTGAGCAATTTTTGAAAGTGTTGGCTAAAAATCATATTTTGGATGATGGTTCTGCGGGTGGCCGTACCTTTGTTCATGCGACGAAAGAAACGATGGAAAAAATACGGCGATTTGATTTTGGAAAATAGTCTATAAGAATCTTCATTCTGTGGGTTGAAGGTGACGCAGTATTTAATGCTATGGTTGGGGAAAGGATGGAATGTCGATGGGACAGATTTATGTTGATGTTACTGCTGCGCAGGCAGAAAGCGGAATTATGACGATGGCTGGTTCGAGTGGCAGTCATGATACTGGCGGTGCATGGCTTTATTGGACGGATGCTGGATTTACGGGCACGAGCTGGTACTGGGACGATTCGAACAATGAAGTAAAGGCTGGTTGGGAGAAGGCTGTTGCAGAAGAGGGCGGTTATGTCAATAGCTGTAACGGAGAAGCTGATGGATCGCCTCATGATGGATCGTATGAGAGTTTTGTGTATCACGTTAGCCAGCGACACAGTGAGAATTTGAACTATATTTTGGGCGATTGGGATACTAGAAGGAAAATGGTGTTCATTCTTACCCATGAAGCCTTGGAAACCAATGGCTGCGTTCGGTGGCAGGATTGATGATACAAAAAGGTATGAAATATCGGATTGCTGGCATGGTATGCGAGGTTTCGCATACCATGCTTTTATCGGAAGAGCGGGCGGACTGGAACCGATTTCGCTGTGAAGAGGATGCGGATTCGTTGTGGTCTATTTCCAATTTGGAGCTGAAACAATGTCAATATGGATTGGATTTTTTCCAAATGGAAAAGGCTGCTGTTCATGTGGTACGTTCTTTTTCCGGGATTCTCCTTGCGAATAAGGATTGGTCGCGGGGAGAAGTTTTAGCATTCGGGAATCAGACGTTGCAGCCGTTGATTGTGCAGATGTTTTATTCCAATGCAGTTTGGCGAAGGTTTTTGATGCTGCATAGTTCGCTGATTTCCATTGATGGAAATGGGATTTTATTTTTGGGACCTTCCGGTATTGGGAAAACAACGCAGGCGGAGCTTTGGGCCAAATACCGAAATGCCCGGATTATCAACGGGGATATGGTTTTTGTACAGCAGACAGAAAACGGATTTATTGGATGGGGAAGCCCTTGGCATGGATCGTCGACGTATTGTGAAAATGCCAATGTACCGATTCGTGCACTGGTGCTGTTAAAACAGGATTTAGAAAACCGCGTGCGCAGACTGCAGGGGTTTGAGCTTGTATCGAGTTTTGCTAACAGCGTTTATTATCCGCTTTGGTTAGAAAAGGCGGCGGAATTTTGCATGGAGCTGTTGGATCAGCTTTTGCAGCAAATTCCGGTATTGGAATTAGCCTGCCGGCCGGATGAAGATGCGGTTTGCTTGTTGCAGGAAGAATTAATCAAGAATGAGTGGATCGAAAACAACCGCGAATAACGGTTCCTTTTTCGTTGCCGGCAGATTGATTTTATTGAAATAAAGGATAGAAAAAATCACGGTTTTTCCAAGCGGAGGACCGTGATTTTTTTCTGCCGTTTCCGGCAGGTTTGGATCACAAAGTTCGTACCTTTGGACGATCCGTCCCAGAATGCCAGCACTTCATCCGCATAGTCGATGATTTGGATGTTGCGTTTGAGGGGCGCACTGCGTCCATACTTTTCGTATTCCGGCAAAAATTCGGTCAGTTTGATGCCGTTTGCCTTTGCATAAGCCCGGGCGCAGGTGTCGATGCCTTTTGCTCCGCCGGAGACGATTTCGGTCACCTCTTTTGGCAGATAGTTTTCTAAATCGTGGACGATTAGTCCTCTGGAGCCAATGACTGCTAGTTTCATAAACAAATTCCTTTAGATATGTTTTAGATGCATTTTGTATCTATTTAGCACATTATAGCATAATATGAATATAAAATAAACGCATATTAAATGCGTTTTGGGGTTTGATTATGGCTATTAAGAGTTTATCGATTCGTATTGATGAAAAAATGCTCAACAAATTACACGTGGTTGCAGATTATGAAGGCCGCAGTGCAAACAGTGAAATTCTTGTGCTAATACGGGAAGCTATCGAAAAATACGAGGAAAAACACGGAGAAATTAGCATCGACAAAGAATAAACTTACGTGATTCTTTTCATCCCATTTTATGGGGTGGAGAATGCAGAAATTCAGGTTGTCATTCGTTTATAGTTTAGTGAATGTTCGCTTTGTACACTGATTTTAACGCTATTGAGTTAATTATATAGGGTTTAAATAATAAAATCAACTCAAAAGAGGTAATCTTTTAAACTCAAAATGGTTAAGCTGATTTCATAGAGTAATCATTGGAGAGATTCTATGAATATCGGAGAAGCGGTAAAAGAACGCATTTTGGAATTGTGCTGTGAGCGAAACATCACGATCAATAAACTGGCGACGTTAAGCGGTGTTACACAATCAACGCTCAATAATATTATTAGTGGGCGCAATCGCAGCACGACAATATCCACCATCAAAAAATTGTGCGATGGTTTGGATATTTCGATGGTCGAGTTTTTTTCTTCGGATATTTTCGATCATGTAGAACAGGAGATTCAATAATTTAAGGAAACAGGGAATCGTCATGATTGCCTGTTTTTTTGTTGAAAACATTTGATACGACACCTTTCATCGCAATATATGTGTCCTATCAGTAGGACATAATTTCCTAATATCTAGTATACACTAAAAATGTCCTAAATCAAGACATGATGGTGTAAATGATGAAAAGAATACTGGATTCGGAAAAATTAAATGTTATTGGCCCACGGGTAAGAGAAGCAAGGATTCAGGCGGGTTTGAGCCAAAAACAATTATCAGAAAAATTGGAACTGCTTGCGGTGTACACTTGCCGCGGTTCGATTTCCCGCATTGAAAATGGACAGCGTGCCATTACTGATATTGAAATCGATGCAATCTCCAAGGTGTTGAACGTGTCGCTTGATTATTTGTTTGGACGGGAATAAATTGTTTTTTACGCAGCGCTTTTGCGCTGCGTTTTTCTTTTCGTCAAAACGGAAAAAATCATCCAAAAATTTTACCCATTCTTCCGATTGACAGCCCGCGGCCTTGTGCAGTTTAATGAAGAAAGAACGATAGGAGGTCGAAGGGATGAAACAGCTTTCCTTCCAAACACTCAAAGAATTGGGGTATACCGGCTACCTTTTGGAAGATGCGCCGGAAAAGGTGCTGCAATTCGGCGAAGGGAATTTTCTGCGCGCCTTTGTGGAACATTGGATCGATTGGGCGAACGAGCGCGCCGGATGGAACGGCAAGGTCGTTGCGGTACAACCCATCCCGCAGGGATTGGCAAAGACGATCAACCGCCAGGAAGGGCTATATACGCTCTATCTGCGCGGGGCCAGGCAGGGGAAACCGGTGGACGAAAAGCGGGTGATCTCTGCGATCAGCCGCTGCATCAATCCGTATGAAGAAAACGGATGGGAAGAGGTGCTGAATGTTGCGCGCAGTGAAGCGCTGGAATACATCGTTTCCAATACGACGGAAGCGGGGATCGTCTATCAGTATCAGCCGCGCGGGGCGTGCCCGCCCGCGAGCTTTCCCTCCAAGCTGACGGAAGTGCTCTATGCACGATATGAAGCGGGATTGCCGGGCGTGGCGGTGCTCTCCTGCGAATTGATTGACCATAACGGGGAAGAACTCAGGCGCTGTGTCCTGCGCCATGCAGACGACTGGGCGCTGGGCGACGAGTTTTTGCAGTGGATGGCGCGTGAAGTGCTCTTTTGCTCGACGCTCGTCGATCGCATCGTGCCGGGACGGGTGCGGGATGACGCGCTTTTGGCGCAGATGACAAAAGAAAACGGCTATCAGGACGATCTGCTCGACGTGGGCGAATGCTTTGGCGTGTGGATGATTGAAGGACCCGAAACGCTCAAAAATCGCCTGCCGTTTGCACAGGCGGGCGCGCCGGTGTCGGTCGTACCGGACATTACGCCTTATAAACTGCGCAAAGTTCGGATTTTAAACGGCGCCCATACCGGGTTTGTGCTCGCAGCCTTCTTGGCGGGATTTGAGATCGTGCGCGACTGCATGTACGATGAGACGGTGCGCGGATTTATGGATCGGATGCTTCAGCAGGAGATCATCCCGACCCTGCCGCCCGAATGCCTGGAAGCAAAGGAATTTGCCGCTTCGGTGGCGGATCGGTTTGCAAATCCGTTTGTCGATCACCAGCTGTTGAGCATTGCGCTCAACTCCACCTCAAAATTCCGGGCGCGCAATCTGCCCTCGCTGCTGGCCTATCGGGAAACAACGGGCAAGGTGCCGCCCTGCTTGGCAACGGCGCTGGCCGGTTATCTGGCATTTTACAGTCAAAAACCGGTGCGGCGGGAAGTCGACCGGCTGATCGTCGAGCGTCCGGGCGGGGGAACCTACCCGGTGTGCGACGATACGGCGGTGCTCGATTTTTATGAAGCGCACGCCGGTGCGTCCGAAGAAACATTGGTGCACGATGCACTGACAAACGAACTCTTTTGGGGCGAGGATCTGACGAAAGTCCCCGGACTGGAAGACGCGGTGCTCACTTCCTATCAACTCTTTGAGACGAACGGTGCGCTTGCCGCACTGCAAGCCGCACTTGGGCAGGGGGACACAGGATGAAGGCGTTATTAAAACTGCATCCGGCTGATTCGGTAGCGGTGGCGCTTCGCGCCCTACAAGCGGGCGAAACGGCAGACGTTTCGGGACAAACGGTGACGCTTATGGAGGATGTGCCGCAGGGGCATAAAGTGGCGCTTGATACACTGACAGCAAACCAACCGGTGGTGAAATACGGCTGTGTGATCGGAACGATGACGAAAGACTGCCCGGCGGGCGGCTGGGTGCACACCCATAATCTGCGCACCAACCTGACCGAACAGGAGGAAGAAGTCGCGTTTTGCGCGCCGAAACCGCTTGCGCCCGAAGAAGCGTCCTCGTTTTTGGGGTACCGCACGGCGGATGGGCGCGCGGCGGTGCGCAATGAAATCTGGATTCTTCCGCTGGTGGGCTGTGTCAACGACATCTGCCGCGCACTGGAACGGGCGGCGCAGCCGCTGGTGTCCGGCACGGTTGAAGGGATCTATGCATTCTCCCATCCGTATGGATGCAGCCAGACTGGTGCGGATCATGCGCAGACGAGAAAGCTCTTGGCGTCGCTTGCCCATCATCCCAATGCGGCAGAGGTGCTCATTGTATCGCTGGGATGCGAAAATCTGACGGTCGAGCAGTTTTTGGAGGAATACGGCGAAGACCCCGAAGGCCGGGTGCATGTGCTGGTGTGCCAGCAGGAAGAAGATGAGCTGACAGCCGGGCTTTCCTTACTGGAAGAAGCGGCCGCACGCGCGAAGTGCCGCCGCCGGGAGCCGATTCCCATGAGCGAACTGGTGGTGGGCTTAAAATGCGGCGGATCGGACGGCCTTTCGGGGGTGACGGCGAATCCGGTGGTCGGGCGCTTTTCCGATTATCTGGTGGCAATGGGCGGCAGCACGATTTTAACGGAAGTGCCGGAGATGTTCGGTGCGGAACGGCTGCTCTTTTCGCGTGCCGAAACGCCACAGGTGCTTTCCCAGGCACAGGCGATGGTGTCGCGGTTTAAGGATTATTTCGTGCGTCACGGGGAAGCGGTTTACGAAAACCCCAGCCCCGGCAACAAAGCGGGCGGCATTACGACGCTGGAGGATAAATCCTGCGGTTGTGTGCAAAAGGGCGGTTCGGCGCCGGTATCGGCGGTGCTCGATTACGGCGATCGGGTCAACCGCCACGGCCTTCAGCTGCTGTACGGACCGGGGAACGATTTGGTGTCCGCCACGGCGATGACGGCGGCGGGGGCGCATTTGATTCTCTTTACCACCGGCCGCGGCACGCCGTTTGGCG
>CALXIC010000049.1 GCA_944388265.1 uncultured Clostridia bacterium
GTCTATCAGGCGGGTACACTGAGCGGTAACCCCATCGCGATGGCAGCAGGTCTGGCGCAGCTTTCCATTTTGGAACAGCATCCGGAAGTTTACACCACCATCAACGGCCTTGGCGCAAAACTGGCGGAAGGTTTCCAAACACTGGCACAGAACCACGGTGTTGACGTGTGCGTCAATCATGCCGGATCGCTCTGTTCGGTGTTCTTTACCAAGGAAGCGGTCGTCGACTATGAATCGGCGAAAACAGCGGATACCGCTCGCTTTGCCCGTTTCTTCCATGGCATGTTGGACGCCGGCATTTATCTGGGACCCAGTCAGTTTGAAGCGGCATTTGTATCGGCGGCTCATACCGAAGGTGCGGTTTCCCGCACGCTCGACGTGGCCGACGCGGTGTTTGCCAAGGTGTGAGCACCCAACAATTTCTGACATTTTGACATCAGAAGACGAGAATTTCTTTCCTGTCGTGCAATGATCTGTGATAGACTGAAGGTAACGAAAGGATGTGAGTCAGATGATTTTTCAACCGATGACAAGACTGCCCGATTTTGCGATTTTTGAAACGGAGCAGACGGGTTATGACCGTTTTTATGTGCAGCCGATCGCTTCTGACGGAACGGCGGTGCAGGATGATATGACCATCCGTACCGAGCTTTGCGGCGATTTGGTTCGCATTTTTCTGTGTGCCCAAAAGACGCCGGTCTGCCGGATTCGTGTGCGCTGGAATTTTCCGTTTCCAAAAGGCGTACGACTGTTGGCTGACGCTTGGGAACGCGGTTACGGCGATTTAGAATGGCGCGGACTTTGTGCGGAACGCGTGATGCCGTGGTATTTTCTGGCAAACCGCGGCGAAGATACCATTGGGATTGGTGTGAAGGTGCGCCCGTCGTCGATGGCGTTCTGGCAGGCGGATGAACATGGCGTCACCCTCTTTATGGATGTCCGTTCGGGCGGAATGGGTGTTCATCTGAATGGACGGGAGCTTTGCTGTGCAGAAGTTGCAGCGCGGGAATATGCGGCGTGTTCGGCATTCCAGGCGGCGAAACAGTTTTGTTCGGTTCTCTGCACCGATCCGATTTTACCGAAAGAACCGGTGTATGGCAGCAACAACTGGTACTATGCCTATGGCTTCAGTTCCCATGAGGAAATTTTGCATGATGTGGACGTGCTCTGCGAAATGATCGATGAAAAGGAACCGAACCGGCCATTTATGGTGATCGACGACGGCTGGCAGGCGCTGCATGACAGCAATACCTGCAACGGCGGTCCTTGGGATCGCGGAAATGCCGGTTTCCCGGATATGCCCGGCCTTGCACGTCAGATCAAGGAACATGGCTGTAAACCGGGGATTTGGGTGCGGTTGCTGCGCACGCACGACGAATCGTTGCCGGATTCCTGGCGTCTGCCGGGTGGGCATGAACACCTTGATCCGTCGGTACCGGAAGTGTTGGATTATGTGCGGGAATCGGTGTCCCGGATTCAGGGATGGGGCTATCTGCTGTTGAAGCACGACTTTTCCACCTACGACATTTTTGGAAAATGGGGACCGGAGATGGGCGAAGAACTCACCAATCCGGGCTGGACGTTTGCGGACAATACCAAAACGACGGCGGAAATTATTTTGCAGCTTTACCGCACGATTTATGAAGCATCGAACGGCATGTATATTTTAGGCTGCAACTGCATTGGCCATTTGGGCGCAGGTCTCATGCACCTTCAGCGCATTGGCGACGATACATCCGGTGTGCACTGGGAACGTACCCGCCGCGTCGGAGTGAATACGCTTGCCTTCCGTTTGGCACAAAACAAGGCGTTCTTTGATGTGGACGCGGACTGTGTCGGCGTGATGGGCACGATTCCGTGGGAGAAAAACCGTCAGTGGTCGAAATTGGTGGCGATGAGCGGAACGTCACTCTTCGTGTCGGCTAAACCCGGAGTCATGACCGAAGAAGAAAAGCGCGAGATGGCCGAGTATTTTTCCATCAACGCGAAGCAAGCGGATACCTGTGAGCCGCTCGATTGGCTGGATACCCGTTGTCCTTCCGAATGGCTGATCAATGGAGAAAAAGTGACATTTGATTGGTATGAAGAAAGCGGTTTGATGGGATTTACCCCTTTGATTGGCACTGGGGTGCCGGTGGAAGTTTATTAAACAAAAAGAAGTGGAGAATCTTTTGATTCTCCACTTCTTTTTCTATGGAAAAATTTGGAGGATTTTTGAAAAAAATCCTGCATTCTTTTGCTTTTTTGAGATTCTTGTGCTATACTGAAAGAGCGTGAAACGCAAATGTACTTTGGAGGCGATCCCTATGGAACAATCATTTTATGTTGAGAACCGTCGTGCGCTTTACCGGAAATTGACGCCCGGTTCGCTTGTGCTGTTGTTTGCCGGCAAGGCGCCGCGCAAAACGGCGGATGAATATTATCCGTTTTTTGCCAAGAGAAATTTCCTCTATATGACGGGCGTGCAGCAGCAGGGTCTGGTGTTTGCAGCGGTAGTCGGCGAAGGAGATTCGGCGGATGAAACCATGTATATTTTGCCGCCCGATGAGCACGCAGAACGTTGGATGGGTGCTCGTATCAAGGCGGACGAAGTGGCAGCTCGCGGTGGTGTCATGCGCTGCGCCTATTCGGAACAGTTCATGCCGCAGATGAAACGTTTGCTGGATTTGTTTGCGATCACCCAAATTTGTCTCGATCTGGACAAATTGGATTTGGATGAACCGGACGACGAAGCATATCAGTTTGCAAAATCGATGCAGTCCCTTTATCCGGCGATTCCGGTGAAAAATATTCATCGCGACATTGCGGCACAGCGTACCATCAAAAAGCCCTGCGAAATTGAAGCGATGCGCAAAGCGGAACTCATCACCCGCGACGGCATTCTGGCTATGATGAAAGCTTCCAAACCGGGGATGTATGAATATCAGTATAAAGCAGAATTTGACTATGCATTGGCACAGCACGGCGTGCTTTCGCCGGCATTCCCGTCGATCATTTCCGCCGGCAAAAACAACTTTTGCATCCATTACTACAGCTATCGCGGCCAGGCTATGGACGGCGATATGATTCTCAACGACGTCGGTGCTTGCTGGGATGACGAAAACAACGACGTTTCCCGCGGCTGGCCCTGCAACGGCAAATTCAATGACCGTCAGCGTGCACTGTATGAATGCGCTTATCAGACCTCGAACCATATGTTCAGCATCTTGAAACCGGGTTTCCGGATGGCAGATGTGGACTTGACGGCGCGCAAATACAACTATGAACTGCTCCACGATCTCGGTTTGGTTGATTCCTATGAAAATGTCGGCAAATTGATTTGGCACGGCGGCGCTCATCATGTCGGTTTGGATACACATGACGTGATCGCTTATGATCCGGATATGCCCATCCAGCCGGGTATGGTCTTCTGTGTCGATATCGGTATCTACTGTGAAGAATGGGGTATTGGCTTCCGTCTGGAAGATAACTGCCTGATTACCGAAACTGGTTGCGAAAACCTTTCTGCCTGCACTCCGCGCAGCATCGAGGATATCGAAGCAGCGATGGGCAAACGATAATGTTTGGCGATACAGCTGATTGTTTCAAATAGCTTATAAAAATTCGTTATCTGTTTCGGCAGATAACGAATTTTTTATATCATAATTTTATGAAAGAAGAAGTGTTTGTGTGATATAATGAATTTACAACTAAAAATTTAAGGAGAATCATATGTCGTTTTTTGGAGAAAAGAGTAAGAAACGTTTAAAACGAATGGTTCGTTATGCCATACTAAATGATCTGTTTGATACTAAGACTCAGAATAAAACCGTTTTTGATGAGAGTTGGCGAGAAGCGCTAGAAGATGAAGCGTTGGAATATGGCTTGAACTCCTATGATTATGAGTCAGCAGAAGATCTAAAAGCGTTGTTGGAAGAAGCCAGATACGGTTGGCGCGAAAAATATACAACAGAGTGGATATACAATCGTTGCTTGGATCCGGATGACTTTGAAACCGAGGCGGAATATGAAAAAGCACGAAATGAGGCAAAGTATGCATGGCGAAAAGATTGCCTGCACGAGGCATTGGAATACGATTTGGATCCGAATGATTATGAAACAAAAGAAGAATACGAACAAGCACGAAATAAGGCAAGGTATGCATGGCGGGAAGAGTGTCTGCACGAGGCACTGAAATACCATTTGGATCCGGATGATTATGAAACCGAAGAAGAATACGAAGAAGCGCGAAATAGAACAAAGTATGCATGGCGGAAAGATTGCCTGCACGAAGCATTGGAATATGATTTAGATCCAGATGATTATGATACAAAAGAGAAATATGAAGAAGCATTATATGAAGTAAAGTATGCATGGCGGGAAGAACGCTTGGATGAGGCGTTGGCGTATGATTTGGATCCGGATGATTATGAGACCGAAGAAGAATATGAAGAAGAATTGCAAGAAGTAAAGGAAAATTCCAGCTTCACTGGTGTCGACAGACATTATCTCAAGCAAGATTTGGTAAAAGATAATTCTACTATAACGATTGATCAATATTTCGTTGATGAATTAGATTTGTGTGTGGATATGGAAACACAAATCCACTATCGTTATTGCGGGGTTTTGCTTTCCAGGTCAACCACATTTTATTGTTATCGGACGGATGATGAGACAATAAAAATCGGCGACTTTGTCTTGGTTCCCGTCGGAAGGGATCAAAGACAAGTCGCCGGAGTTGTAGTGTTTGTTGGAGAGTATGCTGAGGCTGCCGTGCCATATCCTGTTGAAAAAACAAAATGGATTATTCGAAAATTACTGAAATAAGAGTTCGATCAATTCCTTTATAACAATCAGGCGATCAGCTTTCGGTATGCTTCTTGGAGCGTTTTGGCGGATTGCTGGAGTTTTGCCTGCTCCGCGTCCGTCAGATGCAGATGCAACAGACCGGTCGCGCCCTGGCGTCCGACAAAACAGGGAAGTCCGCAGACGGTGTGTTCCAGTCCATAAATCCCATTTGCCATCGTGGAGAGGGTGAGCACGCGGTTTTGGTCACCGAATACCGCTTCCGTAATGCGCAACAGCGCCATGCCGATGCCGTAATAGGTTGCACGTTTTGCTTCAATGATGCGCTGGGCGGAAGTGCGAACTTGTGCGGCCAAATCCTGCAACGCGTGAAAATCGCAGCGTTCGTATTCTTCACAGACGGCTGTGAGCGGCTTGGTGGCCAGCATCGCCTGGGACCACGGGACAAATTCGCTGTCTCCGTGTTCGCCAATCACATAGGCATGGACGTTGTGCGGATGCACATGAAAATAACGCCCGATCAAAAAGCGAAGCCTTGCTGTATCCAAAGTAGTGCCGCTTCCGAATACTTGATGTTCAGGCAGACCAGAAATTTCCATGGCGTAGCGGGTCATCAAATCCACCGGATTGGATGCAATCAGCAGTAATCCGGAAAATCCGCTTTTCATTAGAGGGTCTAAGATGCTTTTGAGGACATCGGCGTTTCGCTGAAGCAGCGATAGGCGGGATTCTCCGTCACGCTGGGCGACACCGGCGCAGATCACCGCGAGGTCAGCATCCTTGCAGTCAGCATAACTGCCGGCATAAATGGTTGGCGTTACCGGTGCAAATGCCAGTCCGTGGTTGAGATCGGCGGCTTCACCGGCGGCGCGTTTTTCGTTTGCATCAATTAAGACCAATTCATCGCAGATGTTGTGGTGCAGTAAGGTATAGGCATAGCTCATCCCCACCATGCCGGTACCGATTAAGGCAATTTTTCTTTGATCCGGATTCATCGTTTCCACACTCCTTTGAGGATAGCATGTCCGAAAGAAGCGGGAAATATTCGGCAAAATCAGCGATCAAACGGAAGCATGGCGCCGTTTTGGAGACGGGATTCCTCCGCGCGGAAGACCAGCTGGTGACCAATCATCGAATCTTCCAAGGTTGTGCAGCAGATGGACGGCTGCTTTCCTTGTAATACTGCCAGAAAATCCTGCACTAAAGCTGCGTCTCCGCCGCCGTGAGCATTTCCGTGCTGTTCTTTTGATACATCGATGATGCGTTCCCGGAATCCACTGGGTGCCGCTGGATCGATGGTGCGCAGTGTAAAGCGTTCTTCTTCGAAATGCCCTTCGATTTCCCCTTTGGTTCCGGTCAGGCGAATGGAGCGGTCCGAACGAACCGCTCCGCCGTTCATTTGAAAAACACCCGTTGCACCGTTGACGCAAGAAATTAATACGGATTGATGATCGACGATTTTTCCATCCGGCCGATAGACACACTGGGAATAGGGGCAGTCCGGCTGCTCCAATAGCTGTCGTTTTTCTGTTTCCGTGGGATGAAGAAGACCGCTTTCTCTCCAAACATTTGCCGTCCAGCGAGCCGGATGTTCCAGATAGAGCGCTTTGGCGGAGTAGGGGCAGCTTGGTTCGATGGGACAATTGAGGAAACAATGGGTGCCGGCATGTTCAGGTGCCTGTTGCGGGCGATATTGGAAAATGGAGCCGATACTGGAAACCGAAGCGGGTTTTGTTTCAGCCATCATCCAGGCGAGCAGATCGAGATCATGACTGCATTTGGACAGCAGCATGCCGGAACCGCAGATCTTTGGATCGGCATATTTTCCGCGTACATAAGAAGTTGCCGCATGGTGATAACACACCTGCTCTCCCATTTGAATGTTCATGATGGGACCGATGCTTCCTCGAACGATCTCCTCTTTGATTTTCCGGTAGAAGGGGGCATATCGAAGCACATGACAGATCATGACAATGCGGTTGGTTCTTTTTGCGGCGTTCAGCAATCGGTTCGCTTCCGATTCATTCATAGCAAATGGTTTTTCCAATAATACGTCATAGCCGGCTTCCAATAATGGAATG
>CALXIC010000050.1 GCA_944388265.1 uncultured Clostridia bacterium
GGCGGTTGACGGCGCGCGCCAGCTTGTGGAAGGGCATCACGTCGGCGCCCAGCTGCATCCGGTTGAATACCACCATCTCTGCCCCGGAGAGCTTGTCCACCACCAGCTGGCGCATGTTGGCGTTGTACGCCAAAAAGCTGCGCGCATCGGCGAAACAAAATTCCTGGTAGATGATCCAGCCGCGCGGCATGTTTTGGTACAGGGTATCGATGGTCCACATGCCGTTGTATTCCACCAGCACGCGCTGTGCGCGGCATTCTTTGGCGGCTTTGGTCAAAAATTCCGGGGTCAGGTCGCTTTCATTTTCCACCATCTTGATGTGGACGTCTTTGCAGACAAAGGTGGATGGATCAAATTCTTCTTCTCCTTCTTCGCACAGCAAAAGCAGGGTGCGCTCGCCGCTGTTAAAGCGGCGGTCTTCCAGCGTTTCCTGAATGAAGCGGGTTTTACCGGCTTCCAAAAATCCGGTAAACAGATAGACTGGTAATTCCATAGTAAGCTCCTTTGGTACTTATTCTGCGCCGAACAGCTGGGCAATCGCCGATTTGTTGATCTTCGAACCGATGACGCACAGGCGGCCGGTGACGTCTGCCGCACCGTTACGAACATTTTCTTCGCCCGGCACATAGTCAAAGTGAATCCACTGTCCGTCTTCACCGGCAACGATGCCTTTCGCACGCAAAACAGCGCCGTAGGTGTCCAGATCTTCCAATGCTTTCAGAGCCTGTTCGATCGATTCGATCGTGAATTTCTTAGTCGTTTCGACGCCCCAGCTGGTAAAGACTTCGTCGGCATGATGATGGTGATGATCGTGATCGTGGCAGCCGCAGGAGCAGTGTTCGTCATGTTCATGATGATGGTCATGTTCGTGATGGTGTTCATGTTCTTCGGCATGATCGTGGCAGCCGCAGGAGCAGTGCTCGTCGTGTTCATGATGATGTTCATGCTCGTGATGGTGCTCGTGTTCTTCGTCGTGATCGTGGCAGCCGCAGGAGCAGTCTTCATCATGTTCGTGATGATGGTGATGTTCGTGTGCATCGTGTTCCATCTCTTCGGCCAGTTTCGCGAGTTCTTCTTCCAGCGTGTCCTTGTGTTCCATCGCGGAAAGGATCTGTTTGCCGTCCAAAGCATCCCACGGGGTGGTGATGATCACCGCTTTGTCGTTTTTGCCGCGCAGCAGATCGACGCACTGTTTGAGTTTGGCGTCCGCAATCGAACCGGTGCGGCTGAGGACGATGCAGTTGGCGTATTCCACCTGGTTGTTGTAAAATTCACCGAAGTTTTTCATATACATCCGGCATTTGGAAGCATCGGCAACGGTGGTAAAGGAGTTGAGCACGACGTCGTGGGAGTGAATGTTCTGCACCGCACGAATGACGTCGGAGAGTTTGCCCACGCCCGACGGTTCGATCAAGATGCGGTCGGGTGCAAACTGATCGAGTACTTTTTTGAGTGCTTCGCCGAAATCACCCACCAGACTGCAGCAGATGCAGCCGGAGTTCATTTCGGTGATTTCAATGCCCGCTTCTTTTAAAAATCCGCCGTCAATGCCGATTTCACCGAATTCGTTTTCGATGAGCACGAGCTTTTCGCCGGCATACGCTTCCTGAATCAACTTTTTGATGAGGGTGGTTTTCCCTGCGCCCAAAAAGCCGGAAAAAATATCAATCTTTGTCATATCGAATCCTCTCTTTTCTTCGAAACATGGTAAACTTTTTTCACAACTACTTATTATAGCACGCGTTTTTTTGTTTCGCAAGCAAACCCCGCCGATCTGTGAAAAGGTTTTACGAACCGTTCATGCCGCCGACATTTTTTGGAAGAAGAGGAGAAAAAATTTTTGTTTTTTCACACAAAAGAATCACAAATTCTTTTTATACTAACAAAGAACAAGAGTAGTGGGGTGAGCGGATGTATCAAGCGGAGAAAAAACAGGGACAGGAACAGCGGGAATCGCAGAAAATTGCCGATGCCAAAGCCGAATTTTTGGCGCCCAGAGAACCGGAACAGGAACTGGTACGGGAAAAACGGGAAAAATCGGAAAAGCCCGGTTTGTTTGCACGGCTGTTTGCCAAAAAAGAACCATGACAAAAAAGGAGAGGCAATGCCTCTCCTTTTTTCATCGGTTAACCCGTACGTACGCCCACAATCGTCAGGCACCGCAGACGGTGAAAAACGTAGCTGTCCAGCCGGCGGTTTAAGGTATCAAAGGTGTGGGTGGCAATCAGCAGATCGCCGAATGTTTTGCCGGTCTGCACCACCAACAGGGAATGGTAAAACCGTTCGTGATTGCCAAGCTGCACCACGTCGCCCGGTTTGAGGTCCTGCCAGCTGCACCGTTTGGCATAGGGACCGGAGCCGCCGTCGCGCAGCAAAAATTTTGCGAGATATTCCACCCCGCTCCAAGCGGCCGCCCGGTCGTTTAAGGAGCGCAGGTACCATCCGGTGTCCGGTGTTTCGTTCCAGATGCCGCTGCCGGCATAAAGACACTGGGAAATGAAATTGGTGCAGTCGCCGCCCAGCTGGTCAAAAGAAGGGTAGGCGGGGTTTCGTCCGCGCGCCCATTTTTTGGCGTATTCCACGGCGCGGGAACGCTGATAGGCAATGGTGGTATTCATAAAACATTCCTCCGTTTTTGGATTCCTTGTCCTTAGGGTATGTGCCGGTTTGGTCATTTAGAACAAGCCTCTTTTGTTGGTATTCACTGAATTTTGAGATTTGGATTGTTGCAGGATGATGGGCATTATGATATAATAAATCCATATGCAAACATTTCATGGCTTGTGCCAAAAATCCGCAGATGGGAGGAAATTATGAAGATCATCGGTGTAGACCCTGGGTATGCGATTGTCGGTGTCGGTGTGATTGATTACCGCAACAACCACTTTACGACGCTGGATTACGGGGCGATCACCACGCCGGCGGATATGCCGTTTGACCGGCGGTTAAAAACCATCTATGAGGATTTTACGGCGATTCTCCAGATGCATAAGCCTGACGCCATTGCGGTAGAACGGCTTTATTTTACGAACAACCAGAAAACGGGCATTGATGTGGCGCAGGCCAGAGGGGTTATTTTGCTGGCGGCGGCACAGTTTGATGTTCCGTGCTTTGAATATACGCCGCTGCAGGTCAAGCTCGCGGTGACCGGTTATGGCAAGGCGGTCAAAAAACAGGTCATGGAGATGACCACCCGCATTTTGCATCTGTGCGAAGTGCCGAAGCCGGACGATGTGGCGGACGCACTGGCGATTGCCGTGTGCCATGCACACACCGCACCCGCGCTTGCCCGGCAAGCTGCGATGCAATCGAAACGGTAGAAGGAAAGGATACATCGATGATTTATAGTTTAAATGGCATCATCCGAAAGATGGAACCCAATTTTGTGGTGCTGGATGTCGGCGGCGTGGGCTTTGCGGTCAAAACGTCGATGACCACCATTTCGCGCCTGCCCGGGGAAGGGAAACAAGCGCTTTTGTATACCTATCTGCATGTGCGGGAAGATGCGATGGAGCTTTGCGGCTTTTCGGAAGAAGCGGAACTCAACTGCTACCGCATGCTGATTTCGGTCAACGGCGTGGGCGCCAAGGCGGCGCTCTCGATTTTGAGCGATCATACGCCCGAACGGTTTGCGCTGGCGGTTGCTTCGGGGGATGCAAAGCTCTTGACAAAAAGCGCCGGCATTGGGATGAAGACCGCCCAGCGCATTGTGCTGGAACTCAAAGACAAGGTAGCGAAGGATCAGGCGGCCGCCGGGATCACGGGGGATTCGCCCTCCATCGTTTCCAATGTTTCCACCGGAAACGCGTCGGAAGCGATCAGCGCGCTCACCGTTTTGGGATATGCGCGTGCGGACGCTGCGCGGGTGGTTTCTGCAATGGATCCGAACTGGTCGGTCGAAGAGATGATCAAACAGGGACTGCGGCAGCTGGCCAAAGTGCTGTAAGCGTTATGGGTGACGGTTAGGGAAAGGAAGGAACTTCTTTGTACGAGAACAGCAGAAAAGAATTCGATCTGGAAAACCGCATTGTCACGACGGAATTTACGCCGGAAGATACCGATACCGAGTTTTCCCTCCGGCCAAAAACGCTGAGTGAATACATCGGGCAGGATAAGGTCAAAGAAAATTTATCCATTTACATCAAGGCCGCGAAATCCAGAGATGAAGCGCTGGATCATGTGCTGCTTTACGGCCCTCCCGGACTGGGGAAAACCACCCTTTCGGGCATCATCGCCAACGAAATGAACGTGACGCTTCGCATCACGTCCGGTCCGGCGATTGAAAAACAGGGAGATCTGGCGGCGCTTTTGACCAATTTGCAGCCGGGGGATGTGCTCTTCATCGATGAAATTCATCGCCTGTCGCGGCAGGTGGAAGAGATTTTGTATCCCGCAATGGAGGACTATTCTCTCGATATCATCATCGGCAAAGGGCCCGCCGCCCGGTCGATTCGGATTGATTTGCCGAAATTCACCCTCATTGGGGCGACGACCCGCGCCGGTCAGCTGACCTCTCCGCTGCGGGACCGGTTTGGGATGATTTTGCGGCTGGAACTGTATACCGTCGATCAACTGGCGGAGATCATTCGCCGCAGCGCCGGAATTTTGGACATCACCTGCACGCCGGAAGGCGCTTATGAACTGGCGCGCCGGTCGCGCGGCACGCCGCGTGTCGCCAACCGCCTGTTGCGCCGGGTGCGCGATTTTGCGCAGGTGCTGGGAGACGGCACGATTACGCAGGAAATTGCCGATTTGGCGCTCAATCGTATGGAAATTGATAAACTGGGGCTGGATACCAACGACATCCGCATGCTCACGACCATCATCCGCAATTACAACGGCGGTCCGGTCGGGCTGGAAACCATCGCCGCGGCGATGGGGGAAGAAGCGGTGACGCTCGAAGATGTGTGCGAACCGTATTTGATGCAGCTTGGTTTTTTGAGCCGTACGCCCCGCGGGCGGTGTGTGACGCCGCTGGCGTATAAACATTTGGGTCTGGAGCCCGACGGGCAGCAGATGCTTTGATTTTGACAAAGAAAGGCGTTTCAACATGAGATATACCACAGCGTGGAAAGATTACCGCATCGTCGATACGTCGGGCGGTGAAAAACTGGAATATTGGGGCAAGGAGCTTTTCATTCGTCCGGACCCGCAGATTATTTGGAACACCCCGAAAACCAATCCGCTTTGGAAGCGGGCGGACGGGCATTACTACCGTTCCAACCGCGGCGGTGGGGAATGGAAATTCACCCGCAAACTGCCGGAATCCTGGCAGATTTCGTATGGGGATCTGCGTTTTGTGATCCGTCCCACCGGCTTTAAGCATACCGGATTGTTTCCGGAGCAGGCGGTCAACTGGGACGTTTTGCGAAAGACGATTGAAGAAGCAAACCGTCCGGTCAAGGTGCTCAATTTGTTTGCCTATACCGGCGGGGCAACGCTCGCATGTGCGGCGGCCGGGGCATCGGTGTGCCATGTCGATGCATCCAAGGGAATGGTCGCCTGGGCGAAGGAAAACGCCAAGGCTTCCGGCCTTTTGGATCGCCCCATCCGCTGGATTGTGGACGACTGCAAGAAATTTGTACAGCGTGAAATCCGCCGCGGCAACCGCTACGACATCATCATCATGGACCCGCCGTCCTACGGCCGCGGGCCTGGCGGCGAAGTCTGGCAGCTGGAGGAAGAAATTTACGGACTGGTGGATCTGTGCAGCCAGGTGTTAAGCGATCATCCGCTGTTGTTTGTGCTCAATTCCTATACCACGGGGCTTTCTCCGTCGGTCATGGCGTATCTGTTGGGCATGACGGTCGGCAAGCGCT
>CALXIC010000051.1 GCA_944388265.1 uncultured Clostridia bacterium
TGATCTCCGGCAATAACGCTTGAATGTGTGTGTAATTTCGTTTTTCCATGACAATACCCCCTGATGTAGTCTATTTTCCTACATCAGGGGGTATTTTGTCACTGTCCGTTTTTACTGGACCTGTTCATGCTCCTGGGTCGTGTTTAAAGTTTTTGTATTTAGGCTGTTTGCGCTTCTTGCGGTTCTTCGATGCGGCTGATGACCAGCATGGCCAGCAGAAACAAACAGAGCGTAAACAGAAAGGGCAGACGGCGGTCCATGCTGGAAAGCCATCCCGCGAAATATCCAAAGGGGGAAGAGAGGGCGACGGTGGAAGCCATAATCAGCGCGTTCAAGCGCGCCCGTTCTTCCGGTGCAATGTTCAGCTGAAGCAGGGCGTCTTTGCGCGGGTTGATGAGTGCAGCACCCACAGCGGCAAGAAAGACGTAGAGAAATACAAATGCCACGCATTTCAGCGGAGAAAAGATCAGCACAAGCCCTGCCGCAATGTACAGTGCCAAACCGATCCACAGCGGAATCCGGAATTTCATCGCGTTCATATGATGCTGAATTCCCACCATAAAGATCAGCATCACGGTGGCGTTTAAAATCGGAAAGAGTGCCAGATAGTTTTCCGAAAGCCCCAGCCGCTGCGTCACATACAGTCCAAAGAAGTTGGTATTGATGATGTTCGTGACATACAAAATGACCGACACGGCAATGGCTTTGAGCACACTCCGGTTTCTCGTTAAGCTGGGGATGAGGTGGCGGTATTCGCCCAGCATCTGGAATACGGATACGCCTTTGGTTTCGTCGCGACGGATTTTTCCCTGCCTGGTTTCGCGGCAGTATTTGAAGGTGATGAGCGTTTTGATGCACATCGTCAGCGCAAACAGTGCGTACAGCACCCGCACCACCGGCACGATGGAATAGGCGTTGATAAACAGGCTGGAAAGCGGGGCAAAAAAGACCGCGACCAGCCCGCCGATGTGCACCCAGGTGTAGATCCCGACCAGATCTTTGGGGCGGGCGTCTTCGATGAGCAGGCAGTACCATGCCGTCTGGTTGATCTGTTCAAAACAGTTCAAGACGGCCGCCGCTAAAAACAGCCAAAAATTGTTGGAAACGGCCCAGATCACACAGGCCATGCCCCAGCCAAAAAAGTCCCCCAGCATGGTCGTCACTTTTCGTCCGAGTTTATCCGACAAAATGCCCCCAAAAAAGGAGAAGATCACCTGAACCACCATCGTCACCGAAAGGATCAGACCGATCTGCACATCGGTGATGCCCTGCGTGTACATATAAAGCGTGGCGAAGGGGGCGATGAGATTATAGGGGATTCCCCAGAGCGGTTCAATCAAAACAAGTGTGCGCGGATTGCCTTTGTTGTCCGCCAACACCTGAAGAAGGGGATGTGTTTTGAGACGGTTTAATGTGGTGTTCAGCTTCATAACGATCGCCCGGCTTTCTGTAAATTCCTGCTTATTATAGTATACTTTCCGATAAATGGGAAGAGCGTTTTGGAAAATATTTATTTAATTTTTGTTGGTGTGTTTTTTGCCGGTTTTAAGGGCGTTTTTGCTAGATTTGTTTGCGGAATATATGGATCAAAGAGGAAAGGAAGCGGGTCAAAAATCGTGCGATGCTATCATTTTGAAATAAAATGCAAAACTGGCTTTTAAAACAAATAGGGCGACTAAATTTAGCCGCCCAATTTGTTTATAGATGAAAAGATGCTAAGCGTTTTGAACTGTGGGACTTAAAAGAATGACCTTGTTTGCACATAAAGAAAAATGGAATGATCAAAGCATATTAAATATCCGATGTTCTTGTAAAAACGTAATAATCTGTATCAAAACCACCCCATCGGTAATCACCGCTTTTCCATTCGATAAATAAATATTCGGTTCCACGGATGATTCTTGTTTCATAAGCACACGCGGTACAATTCCATTTTCTTATAACAAATCCTTTGGTCCATTCCTGCATGTTTTTCCCGCTGATTGTTTCGTCTCTGTAAATACTGACGCATTCGCCATTTGTCAGAAATTCAATTTCATTAAAATACGGATCAAAACTTTTGTCAATATTCTCAGGCGAAAAATCTTCTATGTTCTGAACAAAGGCGATCGCTTTCCACTTGCCTAAAATACTGCTGTCGTCCTGAAAAGGAAGCGATGTGTCATCTTTTCGCGCAATATCATGTGCGGTATAACGATTATTATCACACTGATACAGCACCAGTAAAGTTGTTCTGCCGCTTTGCAAATAATCATAGGATTTCAGCTTGACAAACATATATAGTTTATCTGAATGTTTTTCAATGGTATATTCGTTGACAAAAGAGCTGTCTCCGTCATCAATCAGCAATTTGCCTTTCGTCCAGGAATAACACCAATACCACTCACCTTCCGGCAGAAAATAGATTTCACGATTCTTATTTCCAATACTATCTTTCGGAATTTTCTTATCAAGCTCAAATTCTGTTCGGTTATTATATTCTCCGATAATTTTCCATTTGCCGATGATTTTCTCATCATTTTCAAATGGGAGATGTACATTTTCATGCATTTGTTTCATTTTAGTTTTTGTCATAAAATCACCCCGTAAAATAATATGTTGGAGGTTATCAAGGCGGTTGAGAATCTCATTGACTTGATTCTTTTTGTATTCAAATATCCCATTTATATCCTCAGGAGTTGCACTGTCTGAAAGCAGTTGCTTGATTTCTGCAATAGAAAAACCCGCAGACTTCAACGCTTTAATTTGCGAGGCCACCGCTATTTGAACTTCAGAGTAATGTCTGTATCCTGTAAAATGATCGATGTATATAGGTTTCAACAAATCACAGCTGTCGTAATATCTCAATACAGAAATTGGCAAGTTGCATGCTTTAGCAAACTCTCCGATTCTCATTGATTTCACCTCCATAGTGATTAAGGTACCTTATGAGTACAATATAAACGTTAAGCCGGGTTGAGAGTCAAGTACTATTAAAAAAATTTATATCGGTATACGAAAACAATAAAAAATGCTGAACCCAAAACAAATCAGGTTCAGCATCAAGATGGTGCGGGAGATGGGACTTGAACCCACACTCCGGAGAACCGGCTCCTAAGACCGGCGCGTCTGCCCTTCCGCCACTCCCGCATACCCAAACATTTTATCATGCTCGGGCTAAAATGTCAATCGGCGGCATTTCGCCGTTCGTGCAGTTCTTGGAGGATGGTGGGGTATTGATCTTCCAGCCGGTAGAAGAAACAGGCAATCAAAAACAGCACCGCAAGCACCATCGGCAAAAAGATAAAGTTGATGCGAATGGCGGTCAAAACAGCCGGGGTGGGGGCAACTCCTTCCGCATAGCCCGCCGCATCCAGAATGCGCGCCGAGCAAAGGCTCATCACCATGCAAAACAGTTTGACGACCAGCATCAAAAGCGCCGCCAAAAGCCCCTGCTGACGAACGCCGCACAGCCATTCGGAATGATCCACCGTTTCAGAAATCATGACAAAGAAAAGCCCCGTGCCGCATCCGGTGCCGAGCGCTGCTAGCGTGTGGAAGAAGATGACGCCCGGAATCGAAGATCCCGCCAGCGCGATGCCGCCTAAGCTGAAAAGATTGAGCGTAAAGCCGGCGAGCAGGATGTTTCGTTTGCCGAATTTTTCCGCCAGTTTCGGCAGAATGAAGGCGATCCCCAGCGTGATGATGGAGGAAATGGGGAGGATCACCGAGGAAATTTCCTTGTTTTGCAGGATGTATTTGCAAAAATAAACGGTGTTCTCTTCTCTTATGGTAAAGGACGCCATGGAGAGGCTTTGCAGGGCGCAGAGAATCAGCCACGGCTTGCTTTTGAGTGCAAAGAAGATCGAGCGGGTCAGCGGCAGCGGATTTTTTTCCTTGGGCGGACGGATGCGTTCTTTGGTGTACAGAAAGCAAAGGAGCATCGTCAGGAAAGAAAAGACGGCAAAGAGCGCCGCCGCACGGGCAAATCCGGCATGCTCATTCCCCCGACCAAACCAGTTCACGAGCGGGAGTGTGGTGATGGTGACCGCAAAACAGCCCACACTCATCCCGATGGTGCGGAATTTGCTCAGCTGCAAGCGGTCGTCTTCCCGGTCGGTCATGTTGGTGGAAAGGGCGGAATAGGGCGTGTTGTTCAG
>CALXIC010000052.1 GCA_944388265.1 uncultured Clostridia bacterium
TATGCCGAAGTGCATCTCCTGCTTTCCCCCGCGCCGCGCGGAAGCGGCATGCACTTTTCCTCAAGCTGCAGTGAAGATGTGCTCGACCGCAACTGGCAGCGGCTGATCCTCTCCCATCTCGAAGAAAAGGTGCATCTGGGGGTGCTCACCAACTCCCCGATCACCGATCTCAACATCACCCTTGCCGCCGGACGCGCCCACCTCAAGCACACCGAAGGGGGCGATTTCCGGCAGGCAACCTACCGCGCCGTGCGCCAGGGACTTCGCCAAGCGAAGAGCATTCTGCTCGAGCCGTGGTACGCTTTCCGCCTGGAAGTGCCGCAGGAATCCATCGGCCGCGCCATCTCCGATTTACAGCGGCTGTCCGCCACTTTTGATGCACCGGACACCGTGGGCGACCGCGCGGTGCTGACCGGCAAAGGGCCGGTCTCGACCTTACAGCATTATCCGATGGAAGTCATCAGCTACACCCACGGGCTGGGACGCTTTACCTGCACGCTGGCGGGATACGAACCCTGCCACAACGCAGAAGAAGTGATCGCCGCCATCGGCTATCAGCCGGACACCGACCTCGACAACACGGCGGACTCGGTCTTTTGCGCCCACGGCGCAGGATTTGCCGTCAAGTGGGACGAGGTACCGCGCTACATGCACCTGCCCAGCGTACTCGAAAAGCCCAAAGAGGAAGCCGCTCCCGCCGCACCCAAGCCGATGGATTACCGCGCCGTGCAGGCGAGCGAAAAGGAACTGGCGGCGATTTTTGAACGCACCTACGGTCCCATTCGCAAGGAACCGAAAGAAGAAAAACGCCCGGCGCGCCGTTCGACCGAGCTTCAGACCAAAACCAAAGCCGTCCCGCTTCCCAGCGGACCGGAGTACCTTTTGGTGGACGGCTACAACATCATCTTTGCCTGGGACGATTTAAAAGATTTGGCACGCGACAATCTCGAAGCGGCGCGCACCCAGCTGATCCAGCGTTTGAGCAACTATCAGGGATACAGCGGATGCAAGCTGATCGTCGTGTTTGACGCCTACAAGGTCAAAGGCGGCACCGGCTCGGTGGAGCGCCACCAAAACCTGTACGTTGTCTACACCAAAGAAGCGGAAACCGCCGACCAATACATCGAAAAAGCTACCCACGATTTGAGCAAGCGCCACCGGGTGCGGGTTGCCACCTCGGACGGTATGGAACAGCTCATCATTTTGGGAAACGGCGCTCTGCGCGTGTCCGCCCGTTCCTTTTTGGAAGAGGTGCAGGAAACCGAACGCGCCATCCGCAAGCAAATCAACTCATAACGAAACATCCCCTGCCGGAGAAGCCGTCCGCACTCCGCAGGGGATATTTTGGCGCCATATTTGATTTATTCGCCCGACAGCCACGCCGTGGGATCCACGGCTTCGCCGTTTTCCAGGACTTCAAAATGTAAATGCGGGCCGGTCGAATCGCCGGTATTCCCCACCAGTGCAATCAGATCGCCTTTTTCCACCGTATCGCCCTCGCTGCAAAGCAGTGCGGAGCAATGCGCATAGCGCGTCTGCACGCCGTTTTCATGATCGAGCAGGATCTCATTGCCGTAACCGGTATCGGACGTTTGGGAAACGCTCACCACGCCGTCCATCGCCGCAAACACCGCCGTTCCCTCATTGACCGCAATGTCGATCCCCAAATGATCCTCCGCGCCCTCTTCCAGCGGATCATCTCTCGAACCAAAGGCGGAAGACACATGCTCCGACCACTGAAACACCGGAGCGGCCAACAGCGCTGCTTCGTCCGATGCGTTGGCGCCCTCCCCTGCATTGGCCTCTTCGGTCACGGCGTCTTCGGTTTGCTGCGATACTTCCGCCTCTGGCGCGGATGCCGCCGTCTCCAGTGCCGAAGAAATCGCGATCTGCTGAATGGGCTGCTGCTCCTTCGTTTGCAGCGTATACGCCACCATCCCGCACAGTAAAATCATTCCACATACCATTCCGCTCACTTTTTGCAGAGACGAATGGTGCAGTGTTGTCACAATTTTCATCCCTCTGCCTCCTTTTTTATTCTAACCTATGCAGGAGGCCAAACGAATAGACCAGCAAAAAAAGAGCCGGGGAATTCCCCGGCTCTTTTTCCATTTTTATTCCTCGTAGGGACGAATGCGCAGCGACACGCCCAGCGAATCGCAGATTTCCTGACAGCGCTGCTGTTCTTCCTTGGTCGTCACCACGTCCACAATCGTCATCACCACATGCGGCACATATGCTTTGCAGTCCGCCGCATAGCGAAGCATCGCCTGATACGATCCTTTGCCGAATTTCGGACGAACGGTGCGCAGATATTCTTCCTCGTCCGGCGAATTGAGGCTGATGGAAACGGTGTCCACCAATCCTTCCAGCTTGTGCGCCGTCGGTTCCCCGGCAATCAAGTCCGCCATCCCATTGGTGTTGATGCGGATCTTTTTGTGGTACTTTTCCTTCAAAAAGCGCGCCACTTCCAACAGATCATCCAACCGTTCGGTCGGTTCGCCGTATCCGCAGAACACGATCTCCTCAAACCGGGTCAAATCCCAATTCGAAAACGCCGCGATCACTTCCTCCACCGTGGGTTCCCGTTCCAGCCAGAGCGGGTCGGAACCGTAGACACTGTCGCCGTGCTGGCGCAGGCAAAAGGTGCAGGCGCAGGGACAGCGGTTGGTCATATTGACGTAAAGGTTGTGATAGACCGGATATAAGATGGTCATGATTGCTTCCTCCATTCGAGATGTAGTCTTGATTTGATGTGCAGATGGTCGAGCGCGCCGCCAACCGCAGCATAGACAATGCTGCTGAGCACTACCTGTGTACAGTAGCCGGGAATCCCCGCCAGCGGTGCGACAAAATTATGCATCCAAAGCGCTTCGTAAAGATAATATCCGCCAACGCAAAGCACAAAAGACGGCACCAGCGCAAGCAGATTGCGCCAGTTTAAAATCTTCGACGCCTTTGCCGTAAACAGGCAGGCGGTGAGCGCTTTGATGAGAATTGACGCCGGCGCCCAAAAGGCGTAACCGGTCATCAGATCGGCCAGCGCCGCGCCGATGGCGCCCGCCGCAGCCGCATACCCGGGCGGAAGCAGCGCGCCCGCCAGATACACGAAGGCATCGCCGATATGGGTATACCCATTGGCGCTGGGAATATGCAAATAAGCAGTCAGCAGAAAAATCAGCGCCGCAAACAATGCGGTGAGTGTGAGCAAACGAATTTTTGAAGCATACATGACAGGCTCCCCCATCAGCAGTCTTCGGACAATTCCCCCAGATATTCCTCGATGCAAAGCCCGTCGGTCACGGGAATTTCAAGCTCTACGGTGCGTTCAATCGTTTTGCGGATGAAATTCGCCGCCTTTTGCACCGACGAGACAAACGGCTTGCCGTTGACGGCGTCCGCCGCGATGATTGCGGAGAACACATCGCCCGAACCGGAACGGGACGTGCCGATCTTTTCCACCGGAATCAAGAGCGGATGTTTTCCCCGCTCCCAGACGTAGTTGCCGATGCGGGTATCCGAAATCCGCAGTCCCGAAATCACCACGCGGGACGGTCCCATCGAGGAGAGCCGTTCGCAGAGGGCTTCGAGTTCTTCGAGCGAAAAATCTTCGCGGTAGGGCGTCTGTGTCAAAATGCACGCTTCGGTCAAATTGGGCGTTAAAATATCGGCGTAGGGTAAAAGTTCCACCATCTTCTGCGCCAATTCTTCCGCATAGGTGGGGTACAGTTTCCCGTAATCGCCCATGACCGGATCGATCACCGCGAGGGTTTCTTTGGTTTTAAAGCGGCGCAAAAAGCCCTTGACCAGCTCGATCTGCCGTGCAGATCCGAGAAAGCCGGTGCAAATCGCCTGAAATTTTAAATCCAGTTTCGCCCATTCGTCCATATAAGGCTGCATCTGATCGGTAAAATCCGTCCAGACAAAGCTTTCAAACCCCGTATGATTGGAAAAGATCGAGGTGGGTATCGGGCAGCACTGAATCTTCATCGCCGAAATGATGGGCAAAGCCACAGCGATGGAACAGCGTCCAAACCCGGAAAAATCATTGATGACTGCTATCTTTTTTTGATGATTGTGTGACATGGATAAAAGCCTGCTTTCTGCTTGTCAGCATCTTTTATTATAAGAAAAAACAACACAAATTCAACTGCAATGTCCAAAGAGCCGCGCAATCCGTTTTATATAAAACCAATAAACAACAAATGATATTTTTACTTGTTTTCATGCAATCACACATGATTTTCTACTGTCTTTTGCGCGCCGCCCAAAGCTTGTTTGGTATTATGCATAAGAACCAAGCTATTATTCCATCGGTTCTTGTGGAATTTGCAGATTCTCTTTGCCGTTTAGTACCGCACGAATGAGTGTTTCGCCTCGATAGCAAAGCTTGAGCGAAAAGAATTCCTCACGGGTACGCAAAAGATCGAAAAACACCGCATCGCCCGCCCACATCGGCAAGGAGGCAAGCGCGTCTTCCTCCACCCAGCAAAGTTCCCCCTCGTCGCAGTCGTCGCAAAGCGTGCCGCTGGCGGCCGTTGCCGTAAAGAGGTGCATATACTCCGTTCCCCATGTATCCGACACAAAGGTCACCAGTCCGCGGTAGCGGTAATCGGTGAGCGTCAATCCCGTTTCTTCCAAAAATTCGCGGCAGACGCAGTCTTCCGGACTTTCCCCCTCCTCAAAATGCCCGCCGATGCCGATCCATTTGCCGGCATTTTCGTCCTCTTCTTTTTTGACGCGGTGCAGCATCAGCACCCGTCCATTCTGCTTCAAATAACAAAGCGTGGTTTGTCTCATTTTTCTTCTCCTTTTCTGGACAGACGCGCCGTTTCGTGCTATGATAAAACCAGTTTTTGGGAGGTCTTCACATGACAGTTTTACAGAAAAAACAGCGTGCGCTATTATCCGCGATCATCACGCTGTTCTGGTTTGCTCAATACGTCTACATTCCCTATCAAACGCCGTTTTTGCAGGCGCAGGCCGTCTCCTCCTCGATGATCGGGGTGGTGGTCGGCGCCTACGGCATGACCCAAATGCTCGCGAGGCTGCCGGTCGGTCTTGCGGCGGACACGATAAACCGTCACCGATTTTTCATTCTGGCGGGGGGCTTATGTGCGGGCGGTGCTTCGCTTTTGCGGCTCGTCTTCCCGTCGGGCGGCGGATTTCTTGCCGCCAACCTCTTTTCCGGGCTGGCATCGGCGATGTGGATCTCCTTTATGGTGCTCTACACCAGCTATTATAGCACCGGTGAACAGCAAAAGGGAACCAGCCACGTGATTTTATTCAACAACGTCGGCATGCTCGCGGGCTTTATCTCCGCCACCCTCCTCTACGGACGGCTGGGCATGCAGATCCTCTGTGCGCTGAGCTGCGGCGCGGGGATGCTTGCCGCCTTGCTTTCGCTGGGACTGCGTGAACCGGCGGGCGTTTCTGTGAAAAAACCGGCGGTGCGCGAACTGCTTGCCGTCTGCAAGGGGCGGCGGCTGCTGTTCTGCTCCGCACTTGCCATCCTGCAGCAGGGCATTCAGATGTCCACCACCATGTCGTTTACCACGCAAATTCTCAAAGAGCGGGGCGCTTCCGCTGCCGTGATCGGGCTTTCCTCCGTCTTTTACATGCTGTGCGCCGTAGCGTCGAGCGCGTTTGCCTCCAGCCGCTTCTGCGCCTAAGGGGGCCCGAAAGTGTGTATTCCGGCAACGCTTTTGCTGATGAGAGCGTACTGCACGCTCGTTCCCCTCGCGCCCGCCGTGTGGATGCTGTTTTTGCTGCAACTGCTGCCGGGCATGTCGACCGGCATCCTCTTCTCCTATCTCACGTCCGAAGCGATGGTAGGGATTCCGGCACAGGCAAAATCCACGGCGATGGGATGTTATCAGGCGATTTACGCCATCGGCATGACCCTTTTCCCGGTGCTCACCGGAAAGATCGCCCATCTTTGGTCGATACAGGCGGCGTTTGCCGTGCTCGCCGTACTGGCCTTGCTGGGAGCGGCGGCCGCTGTCGTTTGCTACCGAAAGGAGGCCGCTCATGTTTGAACCGCAAAAAAGCCGCTACACCTCCATCAACTTCCGAGACACCTCGTTTGCGGGGCTGGAGCTGTCGCACATCACCTTTGAACGCTGCGACTTTCGGGGCGGCGACCTCGAAGAGCTGATTACCAGAGGATGCACCTTTCAGGGATGCAACTTCAGCTTTGCCAAACTCAACAACAGCCGTCACCGCAACAGTGCCTTTGTCAACTGCCAGTTTTACGAAGCCAATCTCTTTTCGGCCTCTTTTCTGGACTGCAAATGCACCGGAAGCGGCTTTGTCGATGCGGATTTAACCGGGCTTACCATCAAACGGGGCAATTTCAGCTACACCGTTTTCCAGGACGGCGACCTCTCCCGCATGGATTTGAGCGAAGTGAATTTCTCCCATGCCGATCTGCGCAAAACCAGACTGGAGCAAACCATCCTGCGGGAGGCGGATTTGTCCAACGCCGTTTTGAGCGGCGCCATCCT
>CALXIC010000053.1 GCA_944388265.1 uncultured Clostridia bacterium
GGACAGCACGCGGTGCACCGTCAGATCGGCATAACGCCGGATAGGGGAGGTAAAATGCGCATAATTTTCCAGCGCCAATCCGTAATGCCCCAGCGGCGCTTCGCTGTATTTGGCTTTTGCCATGGTGCGCAGCACCTGCATCGACAACACCGATTCGAGCGGCGTGCCCTTGGCTTTGCGCAAAATCTGCGCCAGCTGTCCCGGCTTCACCCGGTCGGGAAGCGGTGTGTCGCTTACCCCCAGAAGGCTTAGTACCTCCCGCAGATGTTCCACTTTTTCCATGGCGGGCGATTCGTGCACCCGGTACACCAGCGGCACTTCCTTTTGCCGCGCCGCCGATGCCGCTGATTCATTCGCAAGCAGCATAAATTCTTCGATGAGCATCTCCGCCATGCCGCGGGTGCGCGGCACAATATCGACTGCAAAGCCCGCTTCGTCGGTGATGATTTTGCTCTCGCTCGTTTCAATTTCCGGCACCCCCCGCGCCTCGCGCAGTTTCAGGCGCAGTTTGGCGAGTTCTTCCATGAGCAGGAGTTTTGGTTTCACCGCGCGGTATTTTTCTTCCACCGCCTCGTCGGCCGTGCCCGACAGGAGAGCGTTTACTTCACTGTACACCCCTTTGACACGGGAGCGGATGATGGTCTTTTGAAAATCGTAATCTTCCAGTTCCCCGTCGGGCGAAAGCGTCATGATACAGGAAAACGCCAAGCGATCCTCGTTCGGATTGAGCGAACAGATGCCGTTGGAGAGCGCCGCCGGCAGCATGGGGATCACCTGATCGGCATAATAAAGGCTCGTCCCCCGATAAAACGCTTCCTGATCCAGCGCACTGCCTTGCCGCACGTAATGCGACACATCGGCGATGTGTACGCCAAGCTGCCAGCCGCTTTGATATTTTTGAATCGACACCGCATCGTCCAAATCCTTGGAATCGGCGCCGTCGATCGTAAAGATGATCTCATCCCGCAAATCGGTGCGGTACCACAAATCGGACTCCGCAAAGCCCTTGCGGGAAACCTGCAGGGCTTCATCCTGCACCTCCAGCGGAAATTCATAGGAAATGCCGTTGCCTTCCAAAATCGCCGCCGCACAGGATGCCGCGCACTGCGCCGAACCATACGCCCGGATCACCGCGGCGCGGTGGGCGTGATGGCTTTGCCCTCTGCGGGTAATCTCCGCCAGCACTTTGTCCCCTTCTTTGGCGCCTTTGAGGCGTCCTTTCAGCAAAATCGGCTCGTTCCCCAGATGATCGGGTTCCACCGCCGGACCATCCGGCGTCTGCACCAGACGTCCGGTAAATTCCGCCGGACCTTCTTTGACGATTCTTATAATCTGCGCCGTCGGCATCGCGCCGTGCCCGGGAATGATCTTCACCAGCACGCTGTCGCCCGGCAAGGCGCCCAGCAAATATTTTCCGGGAACAAACAGTTCGCTTTGATCCTCCCGCTCCACAAACCCGAAGGTTTTATGCAGTCTGGTAACCGTCGCCGCAATCTGCTCGGCAGAAGCCGCCCACACATACCGGCCGCGCCGCTTGCGCACGAGCCCTTCGCCCAGCAGTTCGGCAAGCGTTTGATGAAACGCCTTGCGAAATTTCGGATTCAAATGGCTTCTGCGCCAAAGGTCTTCTTCGCTTTGCCCTTTCTTGCCCGCTTTTTGCAGCAAATATTCAATTTTGGTGCGGTATTCGTTCATGCAAAGTCCCTCCTTTCATAAAAAAAGCCCTGCAATCGCAGGGCTTTTGGACTCACCATCCGAGATGAATCACGACGTTCAACAAAATGGAAACCACAAAGAACACAATCGCCACGATCTTTGTGAGCTTCGCGTAAAACACTTCTTTGGTTTTTCCGAGATTGCGCATCGAATACTGGTCGGAGCTTTCACCCGTCAGCGCGCTCAGGCCATTTTGCTGTTTGCTTTCCTGCATCATGACCACGCAGATGATAAAAATGCTCGCAATCAGCATAATCACGGCACCAATGATCTGAATTACCGTCATTCTAAAATCCCCCATACTATTCTCTATCAGTCTTCGCCAATTAAGCGTACTTATTCCTGTACATTCTAGCACACCGGCACTGAAATTTCAACACCTATTTTGGAAAATGGCAGCTTTTGGAAAGATGCTTTCCCGTATTTTCCACGGTTATCTTTCCCCTTACGCCAAATACTAGGAATGCATTCCAGTACCAACCACAAAATCAAGTCAACGGTTCCTGCGTCGAAACCGGAATGCAAGCGAAGGGCATCCTTCGCTTTACATCACGAGAGGCTGAGCTGTTCGCCCAAATCCTCTTCCCGTAAAATGGCGCCCGCGGCGGGCAGCGTTTTGCTGCGGAAGCGATGCGGATTGACAAGGCTCCCCTCCACATAGGGCTGTGCCGATTCCACAAAATGATTTTTGCGCAGCGTCATCACCTGCACCCCCTGGGTCGAACGGGTGGTTTTGACGGCGATCATCTGCGGATCAAACAACAGCCGGCGGCGGTTCGAGGACTGGAGCACAAATTCTCCGCCGCCCTGTTCTTCAAACACCGCCAAGAGCGGCGATTTATCGGAATACGCATTGGAAAGCTTTTTGCGGTTGGTTTTGGTCTCGTAAGCGGACAACGGCACGCG
>CALXIC010000054.1 GCA_944388265.1 uncultured Clostridia bacterium
GCGCGGCAGCCTTCCACCGTACTGCCCACCAGCTGCTGCGCTTCCTTGGCCGAATGCCCTTCGCCGATGAGAATGCCGCAGCGGCGGTTGCGGGAATGCATACTCGTACAGGTAACGATCAAATCCCCCACGCCGCTTAAGCCCGCAAAGGTTTCGACCGATGCGCCCATCGCCGTTCCGAGACGGGAAATTTCAGCGATTCCGCGGGTCATCAGCGCCGCTTTGCTGTTGTCGCCAAGTCCCAGCCCGTCGCAGATGCCGGTGCAGACCGCAATGATGTTCTTGAGTGCGCCGCCCAGCTCGACCCCGATCACGTCGCTGTTGACGTAGACGCGCAGGCGCTCGTTCGAACAGCAGTCCTGCACCATTTCCGCGGCGCTCAAATCCGCCGACGCCGCTACCAGCGTGGTGGGCACGCCGCGCGCAAGTTCTTCGGCGTGCGACGGTCCGGACAGCACGACGACCGGATGTCCCGGACACTCCTCGGCGATCACCTGCGACAGCCGCTTGCCGCTTTCGGCTTCAAACCCTTTGGCGACGTTGACCAAAACCTGCCCGCCGGACAGATGGGGCGAAAGTTTTTGGCAGGTTTCCCGCACCGCATAACTCGGCACGGCGAGCAGCACCAACTCCGCCTCCGGCACGCCGTCCAGCCGGTCGGTCAATTCGATGGCGGGACTGACCGCCACGCCCGGCAGCAGCCGGTGATTTTCTCCTCTGGCACGGATCGCATCCAACGATTCCTTGCGGTGTGCCCACAGCGAAACGGTGTGTCCGGCCGCATGCAAGGTCACCGCCAACGCGGTGCCAAATCCTCCGGCGCCCAAAACGACAATCTTCACCAAAATTCCCCTTTCCAAAAAGACCGCCGGCTAGCGGCGGTCTTTCTTAGCAAAATAGTTCGTTCCAAACAGTCAACTGTGCGGTAAACGGTTCCTGTACAAAGGTACGATAATATAAAATGCCCAAAAAAGCAGCCATCACCACCAGCAGCAGAAAAAACAGCACTTGAATCCGTTTCTTTTTCATTGTTTGGCCCTCACTTTTTGAAGCTGTTTTCTTCTCCGTTGAGCAGACGCTTGATGTTGCCGCGATGCATAAAGATGATAAATCCGGCAATCAGCACGCCCAAAATCACTTCCGGCACCATTTCCGGATCCTGTTGGAGCCAGCGGGTAATCGCCAGCACGATCGGGAAGGTGATACAGGCGGCAATCGACCCCACCGAAACGGTTTTGGTCAGCGCCACTGCAATGGCGAATGCCGCGATGCAGCAAAGAATCGGAATCGTCGCAATGGCGCAAAGCGCACCCACCGAAACGACAATGCCCTTGCCGCCCTTAAAGTGATAATACAGCGGGAAGGTGTGCCCCAAGACCGCGCCCAGCGCCGTCAGATACAACAAGAGCACCGGGATGTCGCCGAGCATCGTCTGGCAAAAGAACTTTGCCAGCAAAACGGCGACGAACCCCTTCAAAAAATCGCCCAAAAAGGTCAGCACTGCCGGACCTTTGCCCAAATTACGCAGCACGTTGGTCATGCCGGCATTGCCGCTGCCCATCGTGCGGATGTCTTCATGGCGCAGCAGACGGGTCACCACAATCGCAAAATTGATGCTGCCCAGCAGATAAGCCACCGCCATGCTCAGCACCGTACAAAGAATCATCATTCCAGTTTCCTCCCTCGCAGCGTCTGTCTTACTTCGTATCCGTCTTGTCGCGTTCCCGCACAATCAGCCGGATCGGCGTTCCGCGCAGTTCAAACGATTCGCGGATCTGGTTTTCAATGTAGCGCTGATACGAAAAATGGAACAAATCCGAGCGGTTGACAAATGCCACAAAGGTGGGCGGATTGGTGGATGCCTGCGTCATATAGTAAATCTTCAAGCGGCGGCCCTTGTCCGACGGCGGCTGCACGCGCGCGGTCGCATAGGCCAGCAGATCGTTGAGCACCCCGGTTTTGATGCGCACCGAGTTTGCTTCGCGCACCTTGACGATCATTTCAAACAACTGGTCGAGACGCTGTCCCGTTTTGGCCGAAATAAAGACAAACGGCACATAGGACATAAACGAGAAGGACTGTTCGAGCTTGGTGCGCATTTCCTGCATGGTGCGGTCGGTTTTTCCTTCCACCGCGTCCCATTTGTTGACGGCAATGACACAAGCTTTGCCCTGTTCATGCGCGTATCCGGCAATTTTGCTGTCCTGTTCGGTGAAGCCCACCGTCGCGTCGATCAGCACCACGCACACGTCGGCGCGGTCAACCGCCATGTGGGCGCGCAGCACGCTGTACCGTTCGATGTTTTCGAGCACCTTCGCGGTGCGGCGAATCCCCGCCGTATCGATAAACACAAATTTGCCGAATTTATTTTCCACCGGCGAGTCGGTCGCGTCGCGGGTCGTCCCCGCCACGTTGGAAACGATCGCGCGTTCTTCCCCGGTGATTTTATTGACGAGCGAAGACTTGCCCACATTCGGTTTGCCGACCACCGCCACGCGGATGGTGCCTTCCTCGTACACTTCTTCCTCTTCTTCGGGCAGCAGATCCAGTACGGCGTCCAGCAAATCGCCGGTGCCATGCCCATGCACGGCGGAAACCGCAATCGGGTCCCCCATGCCGAGGTTGTAAAATTCATAAAATTCTGCCGGCGGTTCGCCGATGCTGTCGCATTTATTCACGCACAGCACCACCGGTTTGCCGGTCTTTTTGAGCATGGACGCGACTTCATAGTCGGTCGCGGTTACGCCGTCTTTGAGCGCCGTGATGAGCACGATGACTTCCGCCGTATCGATCGCAATCTGTGCCTGACGGCGCATCTGCTGCAAAATCACGTCGTCCGTCTTAGGTTCAATCCCGCCGGTATCCACCAGCATAAACGAACGGTTGCGCCATTCGCATTCTGCATAAATGCGGTCGCGCGTCACGCCCGGCGTATCCTCCACGATGGAAAGACGCTGTCCAATGAGTTTATTAAATAACGTCGATTTGCCGACATTCGGACGGCCAACGACTGCAACAATCGGTTTTGCCATAAGCTCCTCCTTTTCCATCGCCAAAGGCGGTTGGCACGAAAAACATCGTCCATGTAGCGAAAATGCCGCCTCAAACAAGGCGGCATTTCTGTTCATGAACGTTTCTAAGCCTTGCAGACCTTCGTCCGCCAAGAAGCATTTTGCAATTATGCTTCTTTCTTAATGACCTGGACACCTTTGTAGTATCCACAGACCGGGCATACTTTATGCGGAGCTTTCAGTTCGCCGCAATGATCACATTTCGAAAATGCGGGAACGTCGAGTTTCCAAACAGCAGAACGTCTTTTGTCGCGTCTTGCTTTCGATACTTTTCTCTTCGGCACTGCCATGGTTTGGGCACCTCCTTCAAAATTCGATCCAAAACTTATTTGAGCAGCTCATCCAACGCTGCCCAGCGCGGATCAACCGTCTTTTCAGTACAACTGCACGAGCCATGATTGCGGTTTTGTCCACACTGCGGACAAAGCCCCTTACAGTCTTCGCGACACAGCAGCTTCGATGGTAGATTGAGAAGAATATCCGCCCATACCAGTTCGTCCAAGTTGAGCAGACCGTCCGGTACTTCGATATTCTCCGTATCGCTGTCGTCTGTCAGCGGTTCGGCCACCAGGAGATGCTCCCAGCTACAGGAAAACGCGCGTTCAAATTCGTCCAGACAACGATCACAGGTCAGATGCATCGTATACGAAAGCTGCATCGAAAGAACAACGACGCCCGCTTGATTTGCGATTTCACCCGTCACCTGAACCGGTGTGACGAAGGGTTGGGTACCAAACAAGGTGCGATCCGAAAAATCGAGCGCCTCATCCAGCGAAATCCGTTCCCCGACAACTTCAAAAAGCTGTTTTAAATCCATAGTCATACGAATTACCTCATCATGTGTGCCTAACTATTATAGCGAATCAGCCTGCGCTTGTCAACCGGTTTTTTTGCCGAAAAATCGATTTTTCGACGCCTTGCTTTTCACAAACTGCCAAGCATTGTTCCCGTGCGGAAAAAATCCAATCCTCCCGCTTGGGGAGGATTGGACAAAACATCAGCCTTCGGCAAACTGGCTCGGGTGTTTTTCAAAGAAATCGACCCGCGGTTCCAAAAATTTCAGCGCATGGTTTTCCGGCAGGAAGTAGGACAACGGTTCAAAAATATGATCCCAGTTCCACAATTCTTCCGAAACACCCAGGTATTCGCGCACCATTTCACAGCCCTTCGGCGCAATGGAGTGCAAAAGCGTTGCCGCCACGCGTACGCCGTGGAAGCAGTCCACCAGCGTCTGACGGCGCAGTTCCTGGTCGTCCTCTTTATCCGCCTGTTTGGCGTTGTTGACCCAGAGTTTGTTGAGGAAACGGATATAGTCGTCCATCACATAGGTCAGGCGATGGAAGTCCTGACGGTACATGTGGCGTTCAAATTCCAAAATTGCCTTTTCCGATTCGGCAAGCACCGCATCCGACACCGTGCCGACCGGCAGTTTGCCGTCGAAATAGGTCTGCGTAGTGTAGAAGCAGGAACGAACCAGACGGTTGAAGACGTTGGTCAAGAGATTGCCTTCCTTGAGCGCCGGGTCTTTGCCCTGACGCTGATCTTCCGGCTGGTACACCAGCGGCTGGAAGGAGGCGTTTTTGCTTGCAAGTCCAAGGCTCAGGAAATGGATGCGCAGCTGTTCCGGCGTGTAGTGATCGAGCAGATCGGCCGCCATCGGCGGCTTGATCGCACTGCTGGAGCTGGCCTTTTTATCCATAAACAAAATGTGTTTGTTGGCCACCAGATGGGGCAGCGTGACGCCTTCGGTCGAAAAGGCGTGATCGGCGTCCTTCGCGTACCACGACAGGAAGATGCCCATTTCGGCGATGCCGTAGAAATAAATGTTGTCCTCCCCGATAAACTGCACGACCTGTGCTTCGGGATCGTTCCACCATTTTTGCCAAACGGCGGCATCGTCTTCCCCGCGGTGACGCAGCACCGTGCGCGAGAAGGAAACCGGCGCCCACAGCGATTCCGGCCACACCCAGAAGGTGAGATCCTTCATCTCTTCGCAGTCCGGCACGGGAACGCCCCATTCGCAGTTGCCCGACAAACGGAACGGCACCAGCGTTTTGCCGGTACGGAAACGGATGCCCTCAGCGCCCAGCACCGCACGCGCTTCGTCGCGGCGTTTGAGATTTTCAAACACAAAGGTCACCGACGGTTTGTTGTCTTCGTTAATCAGTTCATGTTCCGGCAGTTTGGCGCAGAGCGCATCCAGATCGGTAATCTGTTTTTTCTGCACATAGATGACCGGCTTTTTCAAAAATTCTTCGATGGCGGCCAGCATGTACTTGCGCAGGTTTCCCTGCTTTTTCCAGTCATTGACGACGCCTTCGAGCACTTCACGGTAATCGTCCAGACGGAAATACCAGTTGGTGACTTCTCGAAGTTCCGGGGTTTTGCCGGAAAGGGTGCTCTTGGGGTTTAAAAGTTCGCTCGGCATGTACTGATGTCCCAGCGAACATTCGTCGGCATAGCCGTGTTCCGACTGGCACCCCTGAATCGGGCACTGTCCCACCACCTGACGGCCGTTCAAAAAGACCTGCAAATCGGGGTCAAAAAACTGCGGCGTGGAGTCCTTCACGAGACTTCCGTGCCGGTAAAGGGTGTCAAACAGTTCGGCGGATACTTCGGCATGCACCTTGCCCGCTTCATCGAGTGCAGAGGCACCGAACAAATCGAGGCTGATCTCGTAATTTTTCAGCGTTTCTTTCTGCTTTTCATGGTTGCGGCGGACGTAGTCCTCAATGCTTCCGGTAAAGCCCTGTTCTTCACAGGCTTTGCGGTATCCTTCCTGAATCGGCGAACCGTAGCAGTCGGTGCCGGAGACGAAAATGACGTTCTCCTTGCCGATGCGGTCGCGCATAAAACGAGCGTAGGTGTCGGCATGCACAAACACGCCGCCGACGTGTCCAAAATGAAGCTCTTTGTTGCCATACGGCATCCCTGCCGTCACGATGCAGCGCTTCGGAAAAACCGGGCGTTCCGGTTTACGGTATTCGCTCATGAATCTTCCTTCTTTCTTGCTAAGTTCCATTTACCGCCTTTTACTATACCAAAATTATGCCCAAAAGTAAAGAATCTAACCAGTTTTTGTCAAAAAAACAGCGTCCGGACCATCGCCCGGACGCTGTGCATTCGTTTTCCTCTTTGATTACCGCTGATAAGGCGTCCAGACGCTGTTGTACGCGTCCGCCAGGCGGTTAAACTGCTTCACCATTTTGTAGTAAGCCACCCATGCCGTGATCCCCAACGTAAAGAAGGAAGTCAGATCCCAAAGCAGATAGCCGGAAGCCGAGTCCTCGCGCGCAATGCCGTTGGCATCCGACAAGCGGTCGATGCGAAGCCCCATCTGATACACCCAGTAAAATTCATAAATCCCGCAGGTGACGATCATCAGCACAATGGCGACCCCCGGAGAAATCTGTCCCGGTTCGGGTCCGGTCATCTGATTGATTTCCTTGTTGAGCTGATAGCGGAAATAGAGTCCATAAATTCCGCAGGTCAAAATCGAAAATAACACATAATAAGCAAATTCTTTGCGCCGTACCATTTTTAAACCCTCATTTCAAACCATTCGAAAACCAGCGAAGCATGCGCGGCAATACCGCATCCGAAAAGAACTCCATCGGCGGCTGTGTCGGAAAACAACGCGCCATGCGTGCTGCATAAAGTAAAAGATAAAGCACCAAAAACAACAAAGCCGCTCGGTTTCCCCATTTGCCGCTGAGCCATTTGGGATTCCAAAACCCTACGGCAAGCAGGATGGGTGTGAGCCAAAAAAGCGGATGATACCAAAAGGCCTTCCCAAACTCACCGGATAAAAACGCAAGCCACGCCCGCGTCGTGCCGCAGCCCGGACAGGGAACGCCCAGCACATGCCGAAACAGACACCCCACATCGGTGATATAAACGAAAAGTGCCAGCCCCGCCACAAATAAAGCGCCCTGAAACACGCGAAAGAGCGGGGATTTTTGAAACTTTTTGATGTTCCTGTTCATGGTATCATTGTACTCGATTCCACAAACGGTGTCAACCGCAATTTCCCGCACAGAATTTGACTTTTTGGGTGCTCCGTGCTATACTTTTTTGTATGAGCAGATTGGACAGCAGCGCTTATGGCGAGGAAAGTCCGGGCATCACAGAACAGGATAGCTGCTAACGGCAGCCGGAGGCGACTCCAGGGCTAGTGCAACAGAAAATTACCGCCGCAGTTTTGCGGTAAGGATGAAAAGGCGAGGTAAGAGCTCACCGGTGTGCAGGTGACTGCGCAGCCGTGTAAACCCTATCCGATGCAACACCG
>CALXIC010000055.1 GCA_944388265.1 uncultured Clostridia bacterium
GGTTTCGGAGCTTTCCGAGGTGAAAAAACAGCTCGAGGAACACCAAAATTCCTGTGCGGATTTTGCCGAGCAGGAAGAAGCGGCCTCCCGCTTGCTGGAAGAACATCTTTCCCGCTTGTCCGACCTTCGGATCAAGAGGATGGAACGCCAGAAAGATTTGGAAAACGCCAAGCGCATGCTCGAAGATTCGATTGCCCGCGGAGACGAATTGCAGGTCCGTCTGGACGCGCTTCAAACACGTTTGGAAGAACAGCAAACGCTTCGCCAGCAGTATTTGAATGAACAGCAAGCGGCATCTGGGGAACAGCAAAAGCTGTCGGAAGAACAAGCGCACGATGCCCAAGAAATGGAACAGATCCAACAGTCGTACCGTTCGCTGGAAGCATCGGTGTCTGCGGCTCGTTCAGAGGAGCGGGATCGAAGCGTCGGTGCTGAACGGCTGCGTCAGGAATTGGAGCGTTTTTCGGAACGCCGCCTAGCGGTTCAGAAAGCGTACGATGAGATTATCCGCAAGCTGTGGGAAGAGTATGAGCTGACTCGCGGCGAAGCGGAGGAATTGGCCGAACCGCCGGAAGATTTGGCGGCAGCGGAGCAGGAACTCAATGCGATCAAAGCGCGCATTCGTGCACTGGGCAGCGTCAACGTTTCGGCAGTGGAAGAATATCAGGAAGTTTCGGAACGGTATCATTTCCTGCACCAGCAGGTGACCGATGCAGAAAAAGCCCGTTCGGAACTGCTCCGTTTGATCGGTGATTTGACCGACGAGATGAAACAGCTGTTTTCACGCAGCTTCGAGCAGATCAACGGGCATTTCAAACGAATTTTCGTGGAACTGTTCGGCGGCGGACGGGCAGAGCTTCGCCTCACCGATCCGGAAGATCTGTTGGGCTGCGGTATTGAGATCATCGTGGAACCGCCCGGAAAGATTATCCGCAATTTGACCTCGCTTTCCGGCGGGGAACAGGCATTTGTGGCAGTCGCCCTTTATTTTTCCATCTTGAACGTCCGGCCGGCGCCGTTTTGTGTGTTGGACGAAATTGAAGCGGCGCTCGATGACGTGAACGTTTCCAAATATGCGGCGTATCTCCGGAACTTAACCGATCATACGCAGTTCATCGCCATCACACACCGTCGCGGCACGATGGAAGAAGCGGATACGCTTTACGGGGTAACGATGCAGCAGGAAGGGGTATCCAAACTGCTGCAGCTGAATGTTTCCGAAATTGAACAGACGATGGCGTCCATAGGCGCCAATTAAGGAGGAACTGGCATGGGATTGTTTGACAAAATCAAAAACGGAATGAAAAAGACCAAAGATTCCATGATGCGTCAGGTGGAGTCGCTGGTGCATTCGACGACGACGATTGACGACGATTTTTATGAAGAACTGGAAGAAACACTGATTATGGCGGATGTTGGGGTATCCACCTCGACGAAAATCGTGGAACGCCTGCGTGAGTTGGTGGATGAACGGAAGATCACCGATACCGACCGCATCATGTCGCTGCTCAAAGAAATTGTCAGCGATATGGTGGCTGGTGAATCGGAACTGAAGATGACCACCAAACCGGCGGTGATTTTGGTGATCGGCGTCAACGGTGTCGGCAAAACCACGACCATCGGCAAATTGGCTGCCGGCATGGCGAAATATAAAATCAATGTACTGATGGCGGCGGCGGATACCTTCCGTGCGGCAGCAGCCGAACAGCTTCAGATTTGGGCAGATCGTTCCGGCGCGGACATCGTCCGCCACAAAGAGGGCGCTGACCCGGCTGCCGTGGTGTTTGACGCGATCAGCGCCGCCAAGGCAAGACATTCGGATGTCATCATCATTGATACGGCGGGACGTTTGCACAACAAACAGAACCTCATGCAGGAACTGAAAAAGATCAACCGCGTCATCGACCGCGAACTTCCGGATGCCGATAAAGAAACGCTGCTGGTGCTCGATGCGACGACCGGCCAGAATGCCGTGGCGCAGGCCAAGCAGTTCCAGGAAGTGGTGGGTCTTACCGGGATCATCCTCACCAAATTGGACGGTACTGCCCGCGGCGGGATTGTAATTTCCATCAAAGAAGAATTGGGACTTCCGGTCAAATACATCGGCGTCGGCGAACAGGTGGATGATTTGCAGCCGTTTGTACCGAAAGATTTTGTGGATGCGCTGTTTGAGGAGTAAACGAGATGAAAATTGTCATTGCAACCAAAAATCAGCATAAACTGGTGGAGTTTCGCCGCATTCTGGAACCGCTTGGTTATGAGGTGCTCTCTCAGGCGGATGTTCATGTCGATGTGGATGTGGAAGAAACCGGAACAACATTTGAAGAAAACGCCGCACTGAAAGCCTGTGCGGTTTATGAAGCGACCGGCATGGTAACAGTCGCAGACGATTCCGGTATTTCGGTGGATGCACTGGACGGCGCTCCCGGCGTGTATTCCGCCCGTTACGGCAATGTGGGAAGCGACTTGGAACGGACGCTCCTTTTGCTCAAAAATATGGAAGGTGTTCCGAAAGAACAGCGTACCGCCCGTTATGTTTGTGTGATTCATGTGGTGTTTTCTCCGGACGATCAGCGTTCTTACCGTGGGGAGTGCGAAGGTTGGATCGGTTATGAAATGCAGGGGGAAAACGGATTTGGTTATGACCCGATTTTTATGATCAATGAAACGGAAACGTTTGCCATGGTGGATAGCTCCGTCAAGGATCAGATGAGCCATCGCGGAAAAGCACTGCGGATGATGGAAGACGATTTTGTCCGCAGCGGGAAAATTCAATCAGGCGATTGATAGAAAGGAAAAAATAGTATGTTAACCAGTAAACAGCGCGCGTATCTGCGCACCAAATCGAATCAGATGGAAACCATTTTTCAGATCGGAAAATCCGGCATTAGCGATACTGTGATTCAGCAGGTCAACGATGCTTTGACTGCTCGCGAACTCATTAAACTGCGCGTGTTGGAAGCTTCGCTTCTCACGGCACGCGAAGCGGGTGAGATGCTCGCAGAAGCCTGTCATGCGGAATTGGTTTACGCGATCGGCAGCCGTTTTGTGCTCTTCCGCAGAAATCCGAAAAAACCGATTTACGATCTCGAAAAATGAGCCGCGTCGCGATTTTAGGCGGGACGTTCAATCCCATTCATAACGGGCATCTGTATTTGGCGAAAGAATGCGCGAAAATTTTGGATTTTGGTCAGGTGCTGTTGATGCCTACGGCGATTCC
>CALXIC010000056.1 GCA_944388265.1 uncultured Clostridia bacterium
CGGACAGTCGTCCGATCAGGGGGCTTACGGCACGGGAGAAACTTATGACGCCGCGGCCACCGAAGAAGCCGTGGCAGAGGGAGGGGAGACCACCTCGTCCGATTCGTCCGCCGCATCGCAAAATCCCTCTGCCAGCGGGCGAAAACTCATCTACTACCGCGACCTCACCATTGAAACCACGGCCTACGACGATTTGCTGCAAACCATCGACGGTCTGATTGCCGAACACGGCGCGTACATCGATTCCAGCGATGAATCGGGGTCGAGCATGTACGGACAGGACGACCGCTCTTGCTGGATGACGATCCGCGTGCCCGCTGAAAAGCTGGATGCGTTTGAAGAAGCGCTCGGAAACGCTCTCGGCGATACCGCGGCGATCACGCACCGCAGCGAACGTACCGAGGACATCACCCTCAGCTATACCGATGTCGAAAGCCATATTTCCGCACTGGAGACGGAACAGGAACGGCTGTTGGAACTGCTGGAGCAGGCCGAGACGGTGGAGGATCTCATCACCATCGAAACCCGCTTGTCGGAAATCCGCTATCAGCTGGAGGATTACGAATCGACCCGTCGGCTTTACGACAGTCAGGTATCCTATAGTTATGTGAATTTGTCCATTCGGGAAGTGACGCTTGTGAGCAATGCCGCCGATGCGTCGATGGGCGAACGGATGGCTCACGGTCTGACCGAAACGTTTGCGGATATTGCTGCCGGCGCGCAGAATTTGGCGGTGTGGGTGGTCGTGAATCTGCCTTATCTGGTCCTTTGGGCAGTGCTGGTCTTCCTGCTGGTCGTCATCATCCGCTTCATCGGCCGCAGACGCAATAAGAAATTTGCTTCCCGTTCGGCGAATTTGCCGCAAAATCCGCAAAGTCCCCCGCCCGGACCGAAACAACCGCCGCAGAATCCCAATCCGTAACGGATGAGCGCGAAAAGAGGCGGCTCTCTTTGGAGAGCCGCCTTTTTTGTTTGGCGTTATTTCTGTTGGAAGACCGATTTGGGCTGTTTGCAGATGGGGCATTTCCAGTCTTCGGGCAATTCTTCAAACGGAGTATCGCCGTCGTAGATATAGCCGCATACCGAGCAGACCCAGCGTTTGTCTTCCGCCGCTTTTGCCGGTTCTTCTTCCGGCTGATAGGTCGGGGCGTTTTTCGGGCTTTTGCCTTTGATGACGTTGTGGTAGTACGCATAGGTCATCGGCACAGCCTTCGGGTTCGCCACTTCGGCATCGACCACTTTGGCAAGGAAGACGGTGTGGGTGTCGGTTTCCATCTGGTCGATCACTTCGCACACCAGATAAGCGCCGCATCCCGGCACGACCGGCTGATAGCCCTTGAGCTCATAATCCAATCCGTCAAATTTGTTGGTATCGGCGCCCGACTGGAAGCCAAAGCGTCCGATGATCGAGGGATCGGTGTCTTCCGACAGGATGGAAACAGCAAATTTTCCGGTCTGACGGACGACGGTGTTGGTGTAGTTTTTGTGGTTTAAGCTTACTGCGACGGTGGCAGGGGAAGAGGTGATCTGCATGATCGAGTTTGCGGTACATCCGGTCGGACGACCCATATCCCAACAGGTCACAACATAAACCCCATAAGACAGTTGGTACAGTGCTTTTGCATCCATAAACGACCCTCCCATTCTTAAGATCGGTTGATGATTAGTAGTTTTCCGCTTTCACCTGGAAGTACGCCTGCGGGTGCTGGCAAACCGGGCAAACCTGCGGAGCGTCTTTGCCGACCACGATGTGGCCGCAGTTCGCGCACTGCCAGATCACGTCGCCGTCTTTGGAGAAGACCAAAGCGCCTTTGACATTTTCGAGGAGTTTGAGGTAGCGTTCTTCGTGATGTTTTTCAATCGCGGCAACCCCTTCAAAGAGGTTTGCAATTTCTTCAAAGCCTTCTTCACGCGCTTCTTTGGCGAAGGTCGGGTACATTTCCGCCCATTCGTAATGTTCGCCGTTTGCTGCGTCTTCCAGGTTCACTTCGGTGGAAGCGATGCCGCCGTGGAGCAGTTTGAACCAGATTTTGGCGTGTTCTTTTTCGTTGGCAGCCGTTTCTTCGAAGAGGCTTGCAATCTGGACATAGCCGTCTTTTTTGGCTTTGGAGGCGTAGTAGGTGTATTTGTTGCGGGCTTCGGATTCACCGGCGTAAGCGGCCATCAGGTTTTTTTCGGTTTTGGTTCCTTTGAGCGATTTCATAGTCATTCTCCTTTACTTTCGAAATTTGAGGGATTTATTTCAGCGCCGGATGAAATTTCCGCCGCCTGTTGACAGTTGGGGCAAATGCCGTAGTAGACCAGGTGGTATCCGTCGACTTGGTAGTCGCTGGCGCAGGAAACGGCGTCGTTTCCCGCGAAAGCTTCCGACAAAAAGACGTCGGCTACCTTTTGACACCGGGTACAGATGATGTGATAATGGGGTTTGAGCTGAAAATCAAAATGATCCGCTCCTTCCGGCAGACGAACCACGCGGATTTGTCCTTCCTCCGCCATTTGATGCAGCACCCGATAGACGGTTGCTTTTCCAATGGAAGAGCCTTGCTCTTTTAAATGGGTGTAGAGTTCTTCGGCGGTTGGATGGGTTCGCAGCGTCTGCACGGCTTCAAAAATCTCCCGCTTTTGGGGAGTGTTGCGTCGTTGCATCGGCTCACCTCTTATTGATAACTTATCTCAATAAGAGAATAACAGATTTTATCTGTCCTGTCAATCCCTTTTGATATTTTTTATAATTTTGGTCAAACTATACGAAAACGGGCGTATAAATTTGGACGGAAGAGTTTCACAGGCCTTTCACAATCTTTTATACCTCCGTAACATCTCAATCAAAAAATCTTCAATTTCACCCAGTATCATAAAAGCGTACTCAAAAAGAAGAAAACTTCCCCAATCGGGGATTCGCATAAAGGAGAGAGCAGTATGTATCAACAACATGAATCGAACAACTACAACATGAATCAAAATCCGAACATGAACGAACAAAACCAGAATATGCATGCGCCCAACACCCAGCCGGCAAATCCGGCCGCCCAGACCGGCACGATGCCAAACCAAAACACCAACGCCTACCAGCCTCCGGTGGACGGCGTTTATCACAGCGGACCGTATACCGCAAAACCCTCTTCGGGACCTTCCAACAACCCGCAAAATCCCATGAATCCGCAGCAGCCGCCCAAAAAGCAAAAATCGGGTGCGGGCGCCAAAGTGGGCTTGATTGTGGCGTGCATGGTGCTTTCGCTGGCATGCGGCGTTGGCGGTTCGGTTGCCACGAACTTCTTGCTCGGGTCGGGCAAAGGATCGGCCGACGCCTCGACGACCGTGCTTTACCAGTCGGTGGAAAATCAGACCGATCCGGCCACCACGACGGTTGCGGATGTTGCCGCGGCGGTGCAGGATACGGTGGTCGCGATTACGACCGAAACGGTCGCGACGGACAGCTATTTTGGCCAGTATGTCACGAGCGGCGCCGGCAGCGGCGTCATCATTTCGGAAGACGGCTATATCGTCACCAATAACCATGTGGTCGACGGCGCAACCGATATCAAGGTGACCTTGAGCAACGGCGATGAATATCAGGCAACCCTGATCGGCACCGATCCGAC
>CALXIC010000057.1 GCA_944388265.1 uncultured Clostridia bacterium
CTCATATAAGTCGATTTCCCTGCCATATTCTGCCCAGTAATCACCATGATGCGGTGATCTTTTTCATCCAATTCCAAATCATTGGGAACAAACGGAAGATCAATCATCTGCTCCACGACCGGATGCCGCCCGTTTTTGATGCGGATGCGCCCGTCCGGCACAATCTGGGGACACACATATTTATTTTTAATCGCCACATCCGCCAAAGACGCAAGCACGTCCAAGAGGGCAAGCGCATCCGCCGTTTGCTGAATGGCGTCCGTTCGGGTGGTGATATAGCCGCGCACTTCCCGGAAAATTTCCGCTTCCAGCGCCAGAATCTTTTCGCTGGAAGTCAAAATGCGGTTTTCCAGTTCCTTTAATTCATGGGTAATAAAGCGTTCGGAGTTGGTCGTCGTCTGTTTGCGGATGTATTCTTCCGGAACCTGAGAGAGAAAGCTATTGGTGACTTCGATGTAATAGCCAACCACCCGATTGTATTTGATTTTTAAATTTCGAATACCGGTGCGTTCGCGCTCGGAAGCCTCGAGCTCTTCAATGATCCCTTTTGCATTGGAGCAAAGGTGGCGAAGTTCATCGAGCGTTTGATTGAATCCATCCTGAATATAGCCGCCGTCTTTCATCAAAAACGGCGGATTTTCGACAATCGCATTTTCTACGAGATTCGCGACATCTTCCATCTCATCGATGCGTTCAAAAATTCCTCGAAGTTCCTCGCTCTTTGCAGACGAAAGCGCCTGACGGATCGCCGGCAGGCGGCGCGCCGTGGCAGAGAGTGCGCGCAAATCCTTCGGGCTGGCCGACTGATAGATCACGCGCGTCATCAACCGTTCCAAATCGTAAACGCCGGAAAGCTGTTCGCGCAGATCATCCAAGAGCACCGGCTGGCTGGAAAGCTCCGCTACCGCGTTTTGACGGCGGGTAATCTTTGCCACATTCAAAAGCGGCTGTTCCAGCGATTTTCGCATCAAGCGCTTGCCCATCGACGTCTTGGTTTGATCCAAAACCCACAACAGCGTTCCCCTTTTTTCCTTGCTGCGCATGGTTTCCACAATTTCCAAATTGCGGCGAGCCGTCAAATCAATCTCCATGTATTCTTTCGGCTGATAAAATTCCACCTGCTTGATGCGAAGGGCGCCGTCTTTTTGCGTCTGATTGAGATACAAAATCAGCATGCCGAGCGCTTGTTCCACCAGCGGATCTTCCGGCAGTTTCAGTTCCTCCAATCCTGCAACCTGAAAATGATTGGTAATGCACGAACGTGCTTCCGCAGGATTTAAATTTTCCCCTTCATAGGTGGAGAGCATGGCGTGCAGCTTCTGTGTCGAAAAATCCGTCAATTCTTTCGACTGCAAAAAAGCGGCATCCACCAAAAGTTCCGTGGGCACAAATTTCGAAAGTTCGCTCATCAAGTCTGCGGCACTGGAGGAAGAAGACACCAGAGTAAGCTTCGCTTCCCCGGTCGAGACATCGGCAAAGCAAACGGCAAAAGAATCGTCGCCCAAGCACACCGACGCCAGGTAGTTGTTTTTCGCCTCTTCGAGCAAATCCCCTTCAATAACCGTTCCGGGCGTTACCAGACGGATAATGTCCCGCTTGACAAGCCCCTTGGCCGTGGCAGGATCTTCCACCTGTTCACAGATTGCCACTTTGTAGCCGCGGTCAATCAGGCGTTTGATATAGGTAGCACTCGCATGATACGGAATGCCGCACATGGGCGCGCGTTCTTCCAAACCGCAGTCTTTCCCCGTCAGCGTGAGTTCCAGCACCTTGGAAATTTCCAGCGCGTCGTCAAAAAACATTTCATAAAAATCGCCGACACGAAAAAAGACCACGTGATCTTTATGCGCCGCTTTAATATCCAGATATTGCTGCATCATCGGCGAAAGTTTTCCCATGTGATCGATCCCTCCATCGTTTTGTGAATGCCATTCTTTTCTTTCTGTTTTACGCCTATAAGTAAATTAAATGATACCATATTCCCCAAAAAATTGCAAACGGACGGATTTTCTTATAATTAAAGCATCCGTTTGAAAACTCCATCCCAAAAGATGCCAAATTCCTTGCAAAATCCGTCAAATTTTGCTATAATTTATACATTATGCGAAAGAGGTGGAATTTCATGAGTCCGGAAAACAAAAAGGAATTTCTGGCGGCGGAATACGGTGATCTGTTTTTTGCAGACGCCAACATCAAAACCTGTCTTCCTGCTCAGGCTGATGAAGTTTCCATTCATTTAAATTACCGCATCTGCTACGTACTGGAAGGTTCCGGTACCTTTACCGTAAATCATCAGCCCTTTGCGTTGGTGGCCGGACAGGGCATTTTGATGACGCCAAACGACGTTGCCTACGGCGAAGCCTCCAAAACCGATCCTTGGCGTTACCTTTGGATTGCATTCAACGGCAACCAGGCGGGACATTACCTGGAATACTGCAAACTCAGCCGGGAGCATCCGGTTTTTGTCACTACCCACGGCGATTTGCTGGAACAAAAAGTACTGGAAATGACCCGCTACAAAAACCACAGCGTGCCGGGGATGCTTTATCTGACGGGGCTTCTTTATCAGGTATTGTCCGTACTCGCCGAAGATGCGGATCTCCCCTACATCTACAAAGTGGCGGAAAATCCCTATGTGATCCAGACCATTCGATACATTCAGGATCACTACAAAGGAAACATTCAGATCACCGATAGTGCAGAAGCACTTTCGGTTCACCGCTGTTATCTGTCCATGATTTTCAAGAAAACCTTGGGGCTTTCTCCCCAGCAGTTTTTGATGACATTCCGCATCAAGAAAGCGGAACAGCTTTTACAAAACACCAACTATTCCATCAGCGAAATCGCCAAATCCTGCGGCTACACCGACGCGGACTCCTTTTGCAAGGCCTTCAAAAAGGTCAATCACATCAACCCTTCCACCTATCGCAAAGACGACGAACTGGAATAAAATGAAAATGCAGCATTGCTTTTGCAATGCTGCATTTTTTGTTTCCAAGGAAATCAGCTCGTTTTATTGGACTTTCCAATCTTCCACTGTATTCACCAGTAGTGCGCAGGATCCGGACAGGACTGCTTTAAAACCGCGGCGCGCACTTCCACAAAACAGCCGCATGCCCGGCACATCCCGCCCAGCAGTTTCTCACACTGTTTGCAATGCGAGAGCCGTTCCTCATAAAGATCATCCGGCGCTTTCAGCGCGGGATCCATCTGGGCAAGAAGTTCCGCAATGGAGGCATACGCCGCCTCTTCCTGATCCCGGAGCAAACATTTTTTACAAACGCGAAGTGGTTGTTCCATTATTTCATCGTAATCTGCAGAACACTGCAGGCAGAAAGGGTGAATTTGATTCCCGTGGAGGTTCGTTCCAATGCCGTAAATTCCTCCGGCTGGACCGTTTCCGGTGCATCGAAGGTATTATGGGCATTCATATCGTTGGTGAGAATCCGAGCCGAAATGGTTTCATACGAAGCATCCGAAAGAACCACTTCGATTTCTTCTGCCTCTTCCACCGACAGGTTCGACAGCGAAAGGTTCAGCGTACCGTCATCCGAAACCGACGCCGATTCATGCAGGTTCGGAATGGCGAGATCCTGACAAGTGATCTCTTTGGATTCGATCGAGCTTTCCACCAGCGTCGCGTCCTGATGATTCTGATAAAGATCAAACACATGATAGGTCGGGGTTTTGATCATCTTTTCCCCTTCGGTCAGGATCACCGCCTGCAATACGTTTACCATCTGCGCAATGTTTGCCATACGCACACGATCGCTGTGTTTATGTAAAATATCGAGCGTCACGCTGCCAACCAGCGCGTCGCGCATGGTATTCTGCTTATACAAAAATCCCTGATTGGTTCCCGGTTCGACATCATACCAAGCGCCCCATTCATCGACGATGAGTGCAATGCGCTGTTCGGGATCGTAGCGGTCCATAATCTTGCTGTGACGGGTGACCAGCGTATCCATATAAAGCGCTTTCTTCATGGTGCTAAACCAGTTATACTGGTCAAAGCCGGTTGCCGGACCTTTATTCTGCCAGCCAAACGGATGCACATAATAATGGAGCGAAAGCCCATCCATATAATCGTGTGCGACTTTCATGACGCCTTCCGTCCAAGCATAGTCGTCCACATTCGGACCGCAGGCAATTTTAAAGAGTGGTTTTTCCGGATCGTATACACGGCAATACGTCTGATAACGGCGGTATTCATTGGCATAAAATTCCGGCGTCATATTGCCGCCGCAGCCCCAGTTTTCATTGCCGACGCCCAGATATTTGAGCGTCCAGGGTTCTTCATGACCGTTTTCTTTCCGCAGTTCCGACATCGGGGACAATCCGCCAAACGTCATATATTCCACCCATTCGCTCATTTCACGAACCGTGCCGCTGCCAAGGTTGGCGTTAACGTAAGGTTCGCAGCCCAGCTGTCGGCAAAGTTCCATAAATTCATGCGTGCCGAAGCTGTTGTCTTCCACGACACCGCCCCAATGGGTGTTGATCATCTTTTTGCGGGTTTCTTTCGGACCGATGCCGTCCATCCAATGGTATTCGTCGGCAAAGCATCCGCCCGGCCAGCGAAGCACCGGAATATGAATCGCTTTTAACGCTTCGACCACGTCGGTACGCATGCCGTTCACATTGGGAATCGAAGAATCCTCCCCAACATACAAGCCTTCATAAATGCAGCGGCCCAAATGTTCGGAAAAATGCCCGTAAATTTCCTTATTGATTTTCGATTTTTTTACTTTCGGATTGACATAAAATTTAGCCACAGATCATCATCCTCTCCAAACCAAAACACTTTTTGGTGGTTTGGTTTCATCTTATCATACCGAAGAAGGCTTGTCAATTATATAATTTAGATTTATTTTTATTTTTATAGATTTGTTTAAAAATAAAATGAATTTCTACATCTACTTGCACAAAGATTGTTGATTTATGATGCAAATTAGTTGAATTTCATCCAACAACTTGCTATAATACGGATGAGAAAGAAAGGAGTGATTTCTCTTGAATAAAAACCTGTTTGCCAAAACGCCGCCGATGGGCTGGAACAGCTGGGACTGTTATGGCGCCGCGGTCAATGAAGAAGAACTGCGTGCCAATGCCGACTACATGGCAGCGCATTTGAAATCGCACGGCTGGGAATACGTGGTTTGCGACATCCAGTGGTATGAACCGGAAGCAAGACATTCCTGTTACCGTCCGTTTGTGCCGCTCGAGATGGACGAATATTCCCGCCTGATCCCGGCGGCCAACCGTTTTCCGTCCGCTGCAAACGGAAAAGGCTTTGGTCCCATTGCGGAATACGTCCATAGTCTGGGGCTGAAATTCGGGATTCACATCATGCGCGGGATTCCCCGTCAGGCGGTTCATGCCGGAACTCCCATCAAAGGAACCACCGCAACTGCAAGAGACATTGCTCACCCGTTCTCGCTGTGCAGCTGGAACACCGACATGTACGGCGTCAATCCCCATGCATACGGGGCGCAGCAATACTACAATTCCCTCTTTGAATTGTACGCCGAATGGGGCGTCGATTTTGTCAAGGTGGACGACATCTGTGTCACCGCTTTCCGCAAGGACGATTTGTATTCGGCAAAAGAAGAAATTGAACTCATTCACCACGCCATTGAAAACTGCGGGCGCGACATCGTCTTGAGTCTTTCTCCGGGACCCGCCATCCGCGAACAGGCCGAACACCTTTGTGAAAACGCCAATATGTGGCGCATCACGGACGACCTGTGGGATCAATGGGGTCACATTGTCAACATGTTTGACCGCTGCAAACTTTGGGAAGGCGTCAGCAAAGAAGGCTGCTGGCCGGATTGCGACATGCTTCCGGTGGGCCACATCGGCATCCGTTCGGTAGAACACGGTGTCACCGACCGCTGGACCAAACTCACTCAGGATGAACAGCGCACGATGATGTCTTTGTGGTGCATCTTTCGTTCGCCGCTGATGGTGGGCGCCGAACTGCGCGACAACGACGAGTTTACGCTGGATCTCTTGACCAACGACGAAGTTTTGCGGATGATCGGTCATTCCTATGGTGCCAAAGAAATTGCGCGAAGCACGTCCAATATTTTCTGGACTGCCAAAGATGAAGACGGCAGCACCTACGTAGCGCTCTTCAATCTCGGGAACATCCCGGTTCATGTGGAATGCACGCTTCAGACGCTGGGCTTAACGGGACGCTTCAGCGTACGAAACCTGTGGGAGCGCAGCGACTGCGGCGAAACCGACTGGGGTGTGGACGGTATTGTTCCAACGCATGGCGTACAGCTCTTCAAACTGACTCCGATTCAATAATCGAAAATCACAAAAGGCACAGAGAACACTCTGTGCCTTTTTCATCCAAAGATTTCAGAAAGGATTGCCTATGAACCAACAAGTTTTTCACACGCTGGAACCCATCTGGCGGCCGGATTCCAAAATCTTAATTTTAGGGTCGATGCCCTCGCCAAAATCCAGAGAGATCGGGTTTTATTACGGACATCCGCAAAATCGTTTTTGGAAGGTGTTGCCCGCAATTTTCGAAGAGGACGAACTCCCCACCATCGAAGCAAAAACGGACTTTCTGATTCGGCATCAGATCGCTCTATGGGACGTGCTGTCTTCCTGCACCATCCGTGGCGCGGACGACGCAAGCATCCGTAATGCCATACCGAACGACCTCTCTCTCATTTTAGATCATGCCCCCATCGAAGCGATCTTCTGCACCGGAAAACGCGCACTTTCCCTTTACGAAAAACTTTGCGAACCGAATACCAAGCGCAAAGCCATCGGTCTGCCCTCTACCAGTCCGGCGAACTGCCGCATGGGGATAGAAAAACTGATGGCCGCTTACGCGGCCATCAGAACAATTTAATCAATATTGATTGAGCACTTCACCGGTGGTGCTGCTGATTTCAAAAGAAGCAAACCAGTTTCCGCTGTCGTCATAAAACGTGACGGTATAAGAAGTGCCATTGGTGTCCGACACATCATAATTGGACGGAACCGTCGAACCGGAATCGGCCAGACGGTTTTGTGCAATCGTGAGCGCCTGATTTTTCGAAATCGTAGAAACATTGCCAGACATTTCCTGATTGGAAGAACCGCCGCTGTTATCACTGGTTTCTCCAGTATCACCGGTATTGGGGGTGTCGGTGCCCTGCTGAGAATCGTCAGAATTATCTACCGATTCTGTGCTGGAGACGGTTTCTTCCGTCTGCGATGTCGTATCGTCAGTCTCCGAAGAGGTGTCCGATTCCGTATCCGATTCGGTGTCGGATTCGGTCTGACTATTGTTGCCGGCAAGCTGATTCGCCAACGGATCGTAAAGATTGATGCCATTGATCAGTTCTACCAAGCTGGTTCCATTGTTGACCGGTTCGGTTTTCACCGTCGAAGCATACGCAACCGCACGGCCAATGATCATAACCACAATCAATACCACCACAGCGGCCAAGCTCAAAAGACCCATCCGACGCTTTGCTTCCACCGCTTGACGATATTTTTTGGAAAGACGCTGGCCACAGCTCTTGCAACGAATGCGCGTATAGCGGTTGATCATTTTACACGCCGGGCAGCGGCGCATCTGAAAACGCTGAAACTGCATAAGCATGAAGACGCCGAGTGCGGCAACCAACAAGATCAGCAAAATAAAGACGAAAAATGCCAGCGGGTTCGCGCGAACCATTTCCAGATGAATCGCGTTCGTTCCCGAGGTAGAAAGTGTCCAGCTAGCCGTACGGGAACTTGCCTTCGCTTCCACCGAATTGTCGTTGGTAATCTTACTGGGCATGGTCACGGTCAGTTTCATACTGAGATCGCTTGCCGAAATATTCTCGAGCTTCTGCAAAAGTGCGCGCTGTTCTTCGGTAAGCTTTTCCAGATCCGGATCGGTTGTTTCCGTGCCATCTGTTTGAGTGGTTCCATCGGTCGAAGTATCGGTCGAATCGGTCCATGTTCCGTCATCGGTTCCGGTATCAGTATCATCATAACCGGTATTGTCGGAAGCGCCTGCATCGTCCGTTCCATTTTCATCGGACTTCGCTTCCAACTCATCGAGCATGGCCTGTTTTGCCGATTCGTCCAGCTTTAAATCCGAAACAAAATTCGTCATGTCCAGATTTAAATCCAACGCATATTTGTTGTAAAACAAGGAGCGATTCACCCCATAATCATAGGAGGTCACCGGCAAAACATCCATAAAATTCGATTCAGACAATTGATTGACATCATCAATCAACAAGCTGGCACAAATTTCATGCTTGCCATTCTTATCTTCTTGTGTCACCGTAAATCCGTCTTTTTCCAGAGCACTGATGAATGCTTGTAAATAAAAGCTTCCAAAATCTTCATACGATTCATTGTCCAAACTCAGCGTTGCTTCCAGATTGACGGAATCGTTTTTATTGACCGTCATCTGATAATTCACTTCTGCGCAACTAGTCATGACAAAGAGACCCATGCATAACGTCATCAACAGTGCAGCAAACCGTTTCATAGCAATCCTCCTTCATCTGATATGCATACGATTACGGTTACCATTATAACAAAGTTCGACCCCCTTTTCAATCTTTTTTCCAATAAACCTCTGTTACGAGTATATTCTTTGAAAATATGGCATCGTTCCTGCAAAATATGTGCACCAATTGGTGAAGGATGCCAACGGTCAAATGGTAAAATAATGAAAATTGTCATCTTGCCGAGCATCCTACAATCGGCTATAATAGGACTATCAAATCCAGAGGAGGCGGATTCATTTGAAAGAAAATCCAATCATTTATTACGGCGGCGACTACAATCCCGAACAATGGGACGAGCAGACGATGGAAGAAGACATGCGACTCTTCGAAGAAGCCGGAATTACGATTGTTACATTAAATGTATTCAGCTGGGCGCTGCTGCAGCCATCGGAAGATACATATGATTTCACGACCCTTGACCGCATTGTGGACACCGTGACCAAACACGGCCTTTCGATCTGCATGGCAACGTCCACCGCAGCACATCCGGCATGGATGGCGCGCAAATACCCGGATATTCTGCGCACGGAATTCAACGGCATGAAGCGAAAATACGGCAGCCGGCACAACTCCTGCCCCAACAGCCCGAATTTCCGCAGATTGTCACGCAATCTTGCCGGCGCTTTGGCCGAACACTACAAAGATCAAAAAAATATCGTGGCCTGGCACATTAGCAACGAATACGGCGGAGCCTGCTACTGCGAAAACTGCGAACGCGCTTTCCGCATTTGGCTCAAAGAAAAATACAAGACGCTCGACGCCCTCAACAAAGCGTGGGGCACCAATTTCTGGAGCCACACCTTCTATGATTGGGATGAAATCGTGGCACCCAATCTTTTGAGCGAACACATCGACGAAACCACCACTGACTTTCAGGGGATTTCGCTCGATTATGCCCGCTTCAATTCCGACAGCATCCTCCAAAACTGCGTGGATGAACGCGACGCGATCCGCGAAGTGCTGCCGGATGCGGCAGTCACCACCAACATGATGTACTATTTCAAGGATTTGGACTATCAAAAATGGGCCAAAGAATTGGATTTCACCAGCTGGGACAGCTATCCGCGCTACTACACCAAACCGGCATCCGTTGCTCTCTGGCATGACGTGATGCGTTCCCTGCGCCACGGCCAGCCGTTCTGGCTGATGGAACAGACCCCGAGCGTCACCAACTGGCAGCCGGTCAACCGCATCCGCCGTCCGGGTGAAATGCGTCTGTGGAGTTATCAGGCGGTCGCGCACGGTGCGGACAGCGTGATGTTTTTCCAGATGCGCCGCAGTGCAGCTGCGAGCGAAAAATATCACGGCGCGGTCATCGATCATGTCGGCACCAACCAAACCCGTGTGTTCCGGGAAGTCAAAGCGCTCGGCGGCGAACTTCAAAAACTGGGGAACCAGACGACCGGTGCCCGCACCCCGGCAAAAGTTGCAATCCTCTTCGACTGGAACAACTGGTGGGCGGTGGAATACTCCTCCGGTCCGAACGACCGTCTGCGTTACACCGAAGAAGTGCACCGCTATTACGAAGCACTCTTTGAACAAAATGTCTCGGTCGATCTGGTGGACGTGTATGCAGACTTGTCCGCTTATCAGCTGGTGATCGCCCCCACCCTTTACATGGTAAAACCGGGAGTGGACGAAGCGCTGAAAACCTTTGTGAAAAATGGCGGCGAACTCATCGTTTCCTTCTTCAGCGGCATTGTGGATGAAAACGACCATGTCACACTGGGCGGCTACCCCGGAAAACTGCGCGATTTGTTGGGAATCTGGGTGGAAGAAATTGACGCCGTTCCCGAAGAAGCACCCAATGCGTTCACTTATCAGGGAGAAACCTATCCGGCAACGCTCCTTTGTGATTTGCTGCATGCCGAAACCGCAGAAGTCCACGCGACCTACCGGGACGATTTCTATTCGGGTATGCCGGCCATTACCTGCAACCACTACGGCAAAGGGAAAGCTTGGTATGTCGCCACCGCATCGGATCATGCCTTCTATCAGCAATTCTTAAAGGACCGCATCGAAGAATGCAGTATCGCACCGGTTTTGGACACGCCCAAAGGCGTGGAAGCCGCTTTGCGTGAAAGCGAAAAAGGTACCTTCCTGTTCCTTTTGAATCACAACAAAACGGAAGAAACGGTACTCCTGCCCCACGGCGGGTTGGATTTGCTGACCGATTGCAGCTACGCTCCGCAAAGCAGTCTGACTCTTCCGGCAAAAGGCGTTGCTATTTTGAAAAAATAACAGCATTTATCATCTGCGATAATCTGAAAATCGTAATTTGGGGATTAAAATTCGCCTGAAACAAAAATAAACCACCCGTTTGAACAGGTCTAGTAAAAACGGACAGTGACAAAATACCCCCTGATGTAGGAAAATAGACTACATCAGGGGGTATTGTCATGGAAAAACGAAATTACACACACATTCAAGCGTTGTTGCCGGAGATCAAAGCTATGCTG
>CALXIC010000058.1 GCA_944388265.1 uncultured Clostridia bacterium
ATCAAGGGCTTCAGCCGAAGTGGTAACAACAGACGAATGGGATTTTGAGTCCACTACGTCTGCCAATTCCATCACACCGGCATCAGCAACAAATATATTATAGCAAACTGGAGACCCCTTGTCAACACTTTTTTTCAAAAAATAATAAGTTTCGTCGAAGAGACAATATTCACTGCACCACCGCAAAAAGAAAAGCGAAGAGACATCCTCTTCGCTTTTCGAAAATTATTCTTCCGTTTCGGCTTCGTTGTCGTCTTCGTCAAAGTCATCGGACTCATCATAAGAAAATTCCAACGTTTTTCCACAGCTCGGGCATTCAATCGATCCTTCTTTCAGATTTTCATCGTCCAGATAAATCTTATCGCCGCAATTTGCACAGGTCACTTCATAAAGTGCACCGCCATCGAAATCTTCTTCGTCTTCTTCATCCATGTCTTCGTCGAACGCATAATAATCTGCTTCGAGTTCGCCAAGATCTTCGTCCAGTTCATCCACAACGTCGTTGAGATCATCGATCATTTCGCTCATCTCGGCGATGGTGTCCGCCATTTCACCCATGACATCCACCATAGTCAACAGGAGCTTCCCTTCCGGTGTCGACGAATCAATCGCAAGTCCTTCAGCAAGACCTTTCAGATAAGCGGCTTTTTCCGTTACGTTCATAATCATTCCTCCTGTTTCTTCTCGATCTACCAATTATGCACGGCCCATGTATTCGCCGGTTCTGGTATCGATCTGGATGGTTTCGCCTTCTTCAATGAAGATCGGAACTTTGACTTCAGCGCCGGTTTCTACAGTAGCCGGTTTGGTCACGTTGGTAGCGGTGTTGCCTTTAACGCCCGGTTCAGTGCTGACGACTTTCAGTTCTACAAAGTTCGGCGGTTCAATACCGAACACTTTGCCGTTATAGGACATAACTTTGCATTCCATGTTTTCGAGCACGAAGTTCATGGAATCGCCGATCAAATCTTCCGAGATCGGTTCCATTTCATAGGATTCCTGATCCATGAAGTAGTAGAGATTATCTTCCTTATAGGAATACAGCATGTTGCGGCGTTCAATGTATGCCGAATCGTATTTATCATCCGGGTTGAACGCTTCTTCACGGATTGCACCAGTCACGATATTTTTGTACTTTACGCGAACAAATGCAGCGCCTTTGCCCGGTTTCACGTGCTGAAAATCAACAACGACATAAGCCTGGCCATCCATATCAAAGGTTGTGCCTTTACGGAAATCGCTAGCTTGCATAATGATACCTCCAAAAAATGTTTCAAAATGAATCTGTTACAGTAGTATTGTACCGCATAAGCGGTCAAATTTCAAGTAGTAATTCCAAATCAGAAATCTTTTTCTTCCAAAACGCCTTTCGTCGACAGCAAACACCGTTCATAATATTGCTTCATTGTCTGCGCATCTTCGGCCTGCGTTCCGGCTGATTCACAAATGATCGTCGGCGCACAGCCGCGCTTGGCCAACAACTCCATGAGCGGTTCAAACGACGGACCATAGAGTGTATCCTCAAAGGTCAAATGGCGCTTTTCCCCACCCTTTGGGGTATATTCAATCTTGGAAAAATGCGCATGAAACCGGCGGCCGCGTTCACTGCCCAGCACTTCGACCATCCGGTCAAGAAGCGCTTCAAACGCTTCCGTGCTGTTCATCTGCCCCAAGGTACGCGCATTCAAATGCCCAAAATCAATACAGGGAATCCACCGTTCTTCCAGCGAACAAAGTTCCAATACTTCTTCCAGGTCGCCAAGCTGGTTGATTTTTCCCATCGTTTCGGGGCAAATATGAATCTCGGACAAGCCTTCCTCATCCAGACACTGCTGTGCACGCATCAACGTCTGCTTGGCGACCGACAGCGCTTCTGCCCTGCTTTGTCCGGAAAGAGCGCCCGAATGCACCACAATGCGCGCAGCACCCATCGCTTTTGCCGCCCGCGCAGACTGAAAAATATATTGAATGCTGTTGTTTCGCTTCTCTTCCTCTAAACTTGCCAGCGAGATGTAATAGGGTGCATGCAGCGACAGCAAAATGCCCTTTTCCTGCGCCCGCTTTCCGAGCATAGCAGCCGTTTCTTCCGGTACGCGCACGCCTCTCCCACACTGATATTCAAACGCATTGAGCGAAAAACGTTCCAAATACTCCGGCATCTGAATCGTTTTGCGGTAACCCATCTGATGAAAACTTTCCGCCGATCCGGCTGGGCCAAAATGAGCAATCATTCCAGTTCCTCCTTTGACCGATGATAATGCCGCAGATGATGTGCCTCCAGCCGGCGTTTGAGCGCGAAAAACCAACCGTTTTCCTGTTCAAACGGTTCCACCAAAATGGTGAAGAGTCCTGCTGCATTGCCGCCGACGATATCGGTATAAATCTGATCGCCAATCACTGCAATCTGCTCTTTGGGTAACTGCAGCCGCGCGACCGCCTTTTTCATGCCAAACGGCAAAGGCTTACAGCCGTTTGCCACAAAATCCATCCCGAGTTTCGCCGCAAACGGCGTTACCCGCGGACGGTTATTGTTCGACACAATCGTCAAAGCAATTCCTTGTGCGCGCATCTGTTGGATCCAATCCAGCACATCCTGCCCGACCTGTTGACTGTTGTGGTGTGTAAGGGTATTATCAATATCCAAAATCAATCCGCGCAGATGATGACGCTGCAACAACTCAGGCGTTACCTTGGTAATCTTGGACACATACAAATCCGGAGTATAGATCGACACAAAATCCCCCCTATGGAAGATAAGGAAAAAAGCGGGCAAATTACTTTGCCCGCTTCCATCTGATAAGTAATGACACGAAACGCTTAGCGATATTTGCGTTTACGTGCAGCTTCTGATTTTTTCTTACGTTTTACAGAAGGCTTTTCATAATGTTCTCTTTTACGAACTTCAGCCAGAACGCCCGATTTTGCACAAGATCTTTTAAATCTTCTCAGAGCGCTATCCAAAGATTCGTTTTCTTTTACGCGAACTTCCGACACATTGTTTCCCTCCCTTTGCCAACGGCAGAGGTTTGTACAAAATTTTGCAACATGATTATTATACAATACCCACACTTTATTGTCAAGCTTATTTTTCATCTTTTACGGCAACAGCATCATGCTTTCGAAAACAACCTTAGTATATCATCTTTTAAAAAAAATATCCACTTTTTTTTCAAAAAGTACTTGACGAATCTCCAAAAATGAACT
>CALXIC010000059.1 GCA_944388265.1 uncultured Clostridia bacterium
AAGGCGATTTTCCCCGGCACGCAGGGCGGTCCGCTGATGCATGTCATCGCGGGCAAAGCGGTGTGCTTCGGCGAAGCGCTCAAACCGGAATTCAAAGAATACGGCAAACGCATCGTTGAAAACGCCAAAGCGTTGTCCGAAGCGCTCCTGTCCTATGGCTTTGATCTCGTCAGCGGCGGCACGGACAACCACCTGATGCTGGTCGATACCAGAAAATTCGGCATTACCGGCAAGGAACTGGAAAAACGTCTCGACGCCGTGTATATCACCGCCAACAAAAACGCGATCCCGAACGATCCGGAAAAACCGTTTGTGACCAGCGGCGTGCGTATGGGCACGCCGGCCGTAACCACCCGCGGCATGACTCCGGAAGATATGAAGGTCATTGCAGAATGCGTCTATCTGGTGGCTTCCGATTTCGAGAAAAACGAAGAAACGGCGCGTCAGAAAGTGGTCGCTTTGTGCGAAAAATATCCGCTTTACGAATAAGCGCGTAAGATCAAACACATCAGGACAGCGGCGCGCTCGCTGTCCTGTCTTTTTTAGGAGATGAAACCATGGCTTCACCGCTTGCAGACCGCATTCGTCCGCAGACATTGGATGATGTGGTGGGGCAGCCGCAGCTGATTGAACCGGGCCGGCCGCTGCGCCGCATCATTGAGAGCGGACAGATTCCCAATATGATCTTTTACGGGCCGTCCGGCGTGGGCAAAACGACCATTGCCCGCATCATTGCCAACCAGACGCACAAAAAGCTGTTTAAATTAAACGGGACGTCGGCCTCCACGGCAGATATTAAGGACATCATCGGGCAAATCGATACCCTGGCCGCCGCCAATGGGATTTTGCTCTACCTCGATGAAATTCAGTACCTGAACAAAAAACAGCAGCAGTCGCTGTTGGAACACATCGAAAACGGGGACATTACCCTCATCGCTTCCACGACCGAAAACCCTTATTTTTATATCTACAACGCGATTTTGAGCCGTTCGACGGTGTTTGAATTTCAGCCGGTCAAGCCCGAGGAAATCTGCCGTGCGGTGGAGCGGGCGTTTCGCCTGATGGAAGAAGATTTGGGCGTCAAACTGGAGATCGAAGAGGGCGTTGCGATGCATATCGCCACCCACTGCGGCGGAGATGTGCGCAAATCCCTGAATACGGTGGAACTTTGCGTGTTGTCGGCCGAACCGATTGACCCCGGCACCCGGCGGGTGACGCTCGAGTATGCCCGTCAGCTGGCACAGAAAAGCAGCATGAAGTATGACCGGGAGGGGGACGAGCATTACGATTTGCTCTCCGCGCTCCAAAAATCCATCCGCGGATCGGACGAAAACGCAGCGCTTCATTATCTCGGACGATTGCTGGCGGCGGGGGATCTCTTGTCGCCCTGCCGGCGGCTGTTGGTGATTGCCTGTGAAGACATCGGGCTGGCGTACCCGCAGGCGATCGTGATCGTCAAAGCCTGTGTGGATGCCGCGGTGCAGCTGGGTCTGCCGGAGGCGCGCATTCCGCTGGCGGAAGCTGCCGTGCTGTTGGCGACGGCGCCGAAATCCAACAGCGCTTATTGCGGCATCGCCGCCGCCATGGCGGATCTGGAAGCCGGAAAGGGCAAAGGATTCCCCCGCTGTCTGCAAAACAAGCATTACGACGGTGCGGAGCGCGAGGTCAAAGGGCAAAACTACCTCTATCCGCACGATTTCCATAACCACTATGTCACCCAGCAGTATCTGCCCGATGATTTGGTGGGTTCGGTGTATTACACCTTCGGCGACAACAAGACCGAACAGGCCGCCCGTGCCTACCGTGAAAAAATCCTGAAAGAAAACGACCCCAATCATCCGCAGAAGCGTTCGCGCTGACCGATGAAAAAGCCTCTTTGCGTTGCAAAGAGGCTTTTTTACTGCATTTAGATGATGGAAAGTTCGACTTCGTCCGCCGTATACACGAAAGTGAGTTTGATGTTGGTGCCGCCCAGTTTGGCTGCAAAGCTCTGATCCTGTTCGATTGCTTCAAACAGGCTGTCGAAGGTGGCGGAAATTGGCGCATCGTCTTCGAGGGAGATCGGCTCGGTCGGGGTGGAAGTAAAATACTGGAGCGATTCCGTCGACGACAGATGGAACACCGCTTCTTCTTCCATATCGTATTGGATGGTGGTGGTCGTCACCCGCTGTTCCGACGGAATGGCGCTGTAGTAGGTGAAGGTGATGCTCCCGATGCGGGATGTTACGGCATCATTTCCCTGATAGACGACTTTGGCCTTGGTCAATACCGCGTCTTCATCCTGTTCTTTGGCCAGCGCGGTGATTTCCGGCTCCAATGCAGCGACGGACGTCGCCTTTGCTTCGATGGGGGTGAGGTCTTCCACGGTGGTCGTTTCGGGAAGCACGCTGCATCCCGTTGCGGTGACGAATAACAAAAACGCAGCCCCAAGTGCTGCTAATTTGGTACGCATGGACAAAATAAAAAAGCTCCTTTCAGCGGACAAGCCGCGACACAAGATTAGGATTATCATAGCAGAAAAACGACAAAAAGTAAAGGGAATTCTTCTTTTGCTTTCAGAATACACTGAGAAGAAAGCGAGGGGATGGGATGCGTCTTTACGGGATACGGATCGAGGCAAGTTTTTGGTTTTGGGGGATGCTTTGCCTCTACCTTTTACTGGATCGCGAGGGGATGGCGCCGGTGCTGTTTGCCGCGATGCTTTTGCATGAGATGGGGCATCTATTCGTCCTGTGGCTGTTTGGGGAACGTCCCGAAGCGATTTTGCTGCAATGCGGGGGAATTGCCATCCATCACCGCAGCCGCCTGACCCCGGCCAAGGAGGCCGCCGCATTGCTTGCCGGAAGCGGGATGAACTTTCTCTGCGCGGCGGTGAGTTTATGGGCGGGGTGGATGTTTTCCTTTGGCTGTCATTTGCTTTTGGGCATTTTTAATCTGCTGCCGATGGAGTCCCTCGACGGCGGGAAACTCTGGCGGCTTTTTCTTCGCAAATTTCCGGTTCGCACGGTGGATGTTTGGTTGATGTGTTTGCAAATCGGCACCAGTGCCGCGGTTTCTCTTTGGCTTTTTTGGCTCAAACAATCCGGTTACCCGCTGGAATGGCGGGCGTTTTTTTTACCGCTTTATCTGATATTTCTTATTTTTTGTTCTTAAAATAGTCAAATATTGTGCAAAATAGCCAAAGGTTTCTTTGGAATTTCTACGTCCAAAGAGCCGCTTTTCTGTCCGCAGAATTGCAAAGGATGGTGAAATGTGCTATAATTCAAAAGAACAGTGTTAGAAAACTGTGCGAATTGCATGATTTGCGGGCGGCGTTTCCTCTTCGGACGGAGGCGTACCCGAAAGGAGAGATTCAAAATGAAACAGTATAATGCGAACAATATCTATAATGTCGCGCTGATTGGGCACGGCAGTTCGGGCAAGACCACGTTGGTGGAAGCATTGCTTTACGCCAATAAGGCGACCGACCGCCTGGGCAAAATCAGCGAAGGCAATACCGTATCGGACTTTGATCCGGAAGAAATCAAGCGCAAAATTTCGATCAACCTTTCTTTGGCGCCGTTTGAATATCAGGACGCAAAATTCAATTTGCTGGATGCGCCGGGTCTCTTTGACTTTGAAGGCGGCATGCGTGAAGCGATGCGCGCGGCAGAAAGCGTTTTGCTGACGGTTTCCGGAAAATCCGGTGTGACGGTTGGTGCAAAAAAATATTACCGGTATGCGAAAAAGCTCGGCAAAGCGAGCATGATTTTTGTCGGCAAGCTGGATCGCGAAAATTCCGATTTCTATAAAGTGCATGAACAGCTCAAAACGGCGTTTGGCCCGTCGGTCTGCCCGCTGGTGGTACCGTTTGGCAAAGACGGCAACATTGAGTGCTACTTAAACCTGCTGGAAATGAAAGCCTATGCGTACCAGAACGGCCAGAAAACGGAAGTTCCGGTACCGGAAACCCACCGTGTGGACGGGCTGATTACGGCAATCAGTGAAGCCGTTGCGGAAACGGACGACGAACTGTTTGAAAAATACTTCTCGGGCGAAGCGTTCACCAATGCGGAATTGGTGCGCGGCATTCGCAAGGGCGTCAAAGACGGTACCATTACGCCGGTATTCTGTGGATCGGCCGTGACGATGGAAGGCATCGACATGCTGCTCGAAGGCATGCATCTGCTCCTGCCGACGGCGCACGAATGCGACATCGAAACCGGTGTGGATGAAAACGGCGAAGAAGTCGCGGTGTTCTGCGAAGAAACAAAACCGCTCTGCGCACAGGTCTTTAAGACGGTGGCAGACCCGTTTGTGGGCAAAATG
>CALXIC010000060.1 GCA_944388265.1 uncultured Clostridia bacterium
GGTGGTGTCGTCTTCATGAATCACCACGGGAAAGACGCCAATGCGCATGAGGTTGTTGAGCATGGTGGAAAAGACGTTGAACGGCACTTTTTTCACCAGCGGCACACCGTCCGCCACACAATGATACAGCCGCGCCATGTGATGGGCGGACAGTTCGTCCACCGCGACGTGGATGACCGGCATCGGATTGTGGGGATTGAGCGGGGTGACCTGCAAGCGCAGATTTTCGTCTTTTTCCAGCTGTTCGGGGGTGGTGTTGTGGTCGACCAGCATATAGCAATCGCAGCGGTTGTCATACATGCGTTCCACATACAGCTCGATCGTCTGACGGCGCTGCTGGAGACGCTGTTTGGCCAACTCTTCCGGGGAAGGTTTTGTTTCCGGTTCGGTATCGATCTCGGTCACTTTCGCCGGGTCGAAATCATCTTCGATTTCATCCTCCGGTTCTTCGCCCTTTCTGCGGAAAATGTCCCAAATTGCCATGATGGATTCCTCGTTTCTTTCAGTAATTGTACCTATTGTACCATAAATTCGTGTTGATCTCAAGTATTATGAAGCAAAAAGACAAAAAACTGTTTTGCTTGATTGACAGTCAAGGGGTTTGACGATATCCTGAAACAGGAGGGGTGTTATGGTTTCGAAAAGGGTGAACATCCGGCGGCTGCACCAGTTTGAACTTCCGCGCGCCGCGCGTTTGATGCTTTCGGTGTACGATGCGAGCGGTTTTTCGCCGGATGAACGGGAGGCATTTGCGCACGGGCTTTCCCGTCAGGTGCTTGGCACGCTGTTTCGCACCGGGGTTTTGAGCGGATACGGCGCTTTTTTAGGGATGCGACTGATCGGCGTGATCATCATTCGGGAAAAACGCCATCTGTCGCAGCTATTTGTGCTGCCCGATTTTCAGCGGCAGGGCATTGGCCGCAAACTGGTGCTGCATGCTTTTCCGAATCCGCAGGACGGTCCTTTTACGGTTTGTGCCGCGCGCACTTCCATTTCGTTTTATCGGTCTTTGGGCTTTCAGCCGGCTCCCGATGCTGGGCGAAACGGGCGGCAGGATACGATCTGGATGCAGGCGGACGCCCTTATAAATACACAGTTTGTGCAAAAAGTCAATTGATTTTTCTCTATTGTGTATTATAATAGGGCTTGGGGGGAATGGAGATGGAAACACATAAAATGGATCGCCGGGTCATCCGAACCAGAAAAAACATTCGTCAGGCGTTTACCACGCTCATTATGGAGAAGGATTATTCCAAAATCACGGTAAGCGACATCGCGCAGTATGCAGGAATCAACCGCCGCACCTTTTATCTGCATTATGCATCGGTGGATGAAGTGCTGCAAGAGGTGGAACGCGATCTGGTGGATCGGGTGCGCACCTTTCAGGATTACGTCGATTTGCTCAATCCGGAGTTGGACTGCTCGATGATGTTTTTCCGGCTGAGTGCGGTGCTCAACGAAAATGCGGCTTTTCTCGAACGCATTTTGCACACGGAAGCTTATCACATCTTTTTTAACCGCTTGAAAATGCTGTGGCGGGATGCGCTCACCGCGCGCTATACGCCGGAACTGCGCATGTCCAGAGAAGAATTTGCTTTGCGGGCCGAATTTTTTACGGCGGGAATTTTGTCGATGTACGCGTGCTGGATTGGCGATCGCTCGAAAATTTCGCTCGAGGAATTGGGACGTACCGCTATTCGCATGACCAATGCCTGGCGGGAAGAAGTGCTCAGCGGCAAGAAAGCAGAATTTCGGCTGTTTGGGTCCAACGGATAAACCATACATCATAGAAAAAACGGTATCTTCCAATGAGAGAAGATACCGTTTTTTGTTTGATTTTGGAATTCAGCGATCCTCCATCGGGCAGTATGTTTTCGGCACGACGAGGCTCTGGTAAGCCGGGCGGATGATTTTATCCATGTTGAAGAGTTCTTCCATCCGGTGTGCGCTCCAGCCGACGATGCGCGCAATGGCAAAGAGCGGGGTAAAGAGTTCTTTCGGAATATCCAGCATCTGGTAGACCAAGCCGCTGTAAAAGTCGACGTTTGCGCAAACACCCTTGTACATGCGGCGTTTGCTGGCGATGACTTCGGGCGCCAAGCGTTCCACCGCGGCGTAGAGCTGATACTCTTCGTCCATTCCTTTTTCATGCGCCAGCGATGCGGCAAAGTCGTGGAACAGCAGCGCACGCGGGTCGCTCTTAGAATAAACGGCGTGTCCGAAACCATAAATCAATCCGCTGTGGTCGAAGCCTTCTTTTTCCAGCAGGCCGTTGAGGTAGCGGCGGATTTCGTCTTCGTCGTGCAGGTCGGATACCTGTTGTTTGAGATTGCTCATCATATCCAGCACCTTGCGGTTGGCGCCCCCGTGTTTGGGACCTTTCAGGGAGCAAAGCGCCGCACTGATGACGGCGTAAGTATCGGAACCCGAAGAGGTGACCACGCGGGTGGTAAAGGTGGAGTTGTTGCCGCCGCCGTGTTCCATGTGGAGAACCAGCGCCAAATCCAGCAAGCGGGCTTCCAGTTCGGTGTATTTGCGGTCGATGCGCAGCATCTGCAAGATGTTTTCCGCCGCGGACAGTTTGGGATCGGGACGGTGCAGGAAGAAGCTGTCCCCGCAGGAATAATAGTTGTACGCCTGATAACCGTACACGGCAAGGCTCGGGAACACGCTGATGAGCTTCATGCACTGGCGCAGCACGTTTTCCGGATCAAGGCTTGCGATGTCTTCATCGTAGGATGCCAGCGTCAGCACACTTTTGGTCAGGGAGTTCATCATGTCTTTGCCCGGCGCTTTCATGATGACGTCACGTGTAAAGCTGGTTGGCAATTCGGTCAGATCGGCGAGCACTTGCTGAAATTCCTGAAGTTCTTCCGCTGTCGGCAGCTGTCCGAAGAGCAGCAGATAAGCGGTTTCTTCAAAGCCGAAGCGGTTTTCACTCGCAAAACCGTGTACGAGATCCTGGATGCGGTAGCCGCGGTAGTACAGTTCGCCGTCGCTGGGGGTTTTGACCCCGTCTTTCATTTCAAAAGCACTAATCAGGGAAATGTTCGTGAGCCCAGTCAGCACGCCGTTGCCATTTTCATCGCGCAGTCCACGTTTGACGCCATATTTTTGGTACAAACTGCGGTCGACGGTGCTGTTTTTACGGCAAATCTCGTCCGCTTTCTGATAAAATTGAGAATGATCGGTACAAATCGGATACATAGGCGCCTCACTTTCTATCAAAGGTTTCTAAATGAATGAGAATATTTATAAGTATAATGCATAAATGTGAATTTTTCTACAATTATAGGTGACGATTGTAAACAAATTTGTTTGATTTATGCAAAAAATTAGCCTTCATTCTTATAATTTACAAATCCTCCATATTTTTTTGCGAAAGAGAGAAGCGGACGGTGTTTGACAAATTTTGAAAAAAAATACAAAATTTCTTTACGGTTGCTCATAAATATGCTATAATAAACCAAATATCTGCCCGTGTTTGGGCTGGAATTCCGGTTATCGGAGATGGAAAGGAATGGAAGTATGAAACAACTGTTGTTGGGGAACGCCGCGCTGGCGCGGGGGCTGTACGAAGCCGGCTGTTCGGTCGTTTCCAGTTATCCGGGGACGCCGTCGACGGAAGTGACGGAAGAAGCGGCGAAATATGACGAAATTTACTGCGAATGGGCGCCGAATGAAAAGGTCGCCATGGAAGTGGCTTTTGGCGCTTCGCTGGCGGGCAAGCGCAGCTTTTGCGGGATGAAACATGTAGGGCTGAACGTGGCGGCAGACCCGCTCTTTACCCTTTCTTATACCGGGGTCACGGGGGGCATTGTCATCTGTGTGGCGGACGATGCGGGCATGCATTCGTCTCAGAATGAACAGGATTCCCGTCATTATGCCAAGAGTGCGAAACTGCCGATGCTCGAACCGTCCGATTCGGCGGAAGCGCTGGAATTCACCAAACGCGCGTTTGAATTGTCGGAAGAATACGATACGCCGGTCATCATCAAAATGTGCACCCGCGTGGCGCATTCCCAGAGCGTGGTGGAATTGGGCGAACGCGTACTGCCCGAAACCATTCCGTATGAAAAGAATATTGCCAAATATGTCATGATGCCGGGCAATGCCAAACGGCGTCATCCGGTAGTGGAAGAGCGCATGAAAAAACTCACCGCGCTTGCAGAAACCACCGATCTCAACCGCGAAGAAATGGGCGGCACCGAACTGGGGATCATCACCTCCAGCACCTGCTATCAGTATGTAAAGGAAGTGTTCGGCGACCGCGCCTCGGTACTGAAACTGGGCATGATTCATCCGCTGCCGGTGCAGCGTATTTTGGACTTTGCGGCGAAAGTGGACCGTCTGGTCGTTGTCGAAGAACTGGACGACGTCATCGAACAGCACTGCAAGGCGCTGGGCCTTTCGGTTTCCGGCAAAGATCTGTTCCCGGTGATCGACGAATTTTCGCAGAATCTGGTGGCGGAAAAATTGGGCCAGCCGATACCGGAAAGCAAGCCGCTGGATGAAGTGCTGCCGGTACGTCCGCCGGTGATGTGTGCCGGATGTCCGCACCGCGGCATGTTTTATACCCTTTCCAAAAACAAATGCGTCGTGCTGGGCGACATCGGATGCTACACCCTGGGCGCAGTCGCACCGCTTTCCGCGATTGAAAGCACCCTTTGCATGGGCGCTTCGGTCAGCGGGCTGCACGGGTTCAACAAAGCGCTGGGCAAAGAGGGCGAACAGCATGCCGTCGGCGTGATCGGTGATTCCACCTTCATGCACTCGGGCATGACCGGTTTGGCGAATATCGCGTACAACCAGAGCAATTCCACCGTGGTGATTTTGGACAACTCCATCACCGGGATGACCGGCCATCAGCAGAATCCGACCACCGGCTACAACATCAAAGGCGACCCGGCGGGCAAGAGCGATCTGGAAAGCCTGTGCCATGCCATGGGCATTCACCGTGTGCGCGTCGTCGATCCGTATGATCTGAAGGCATGCGATGCGGCAGTGAAGGAAGAACTGGCTGCCGAAGAACCGAGCGTCATCATCAGCCGCCGTCCGTGCGTGCTGCTCAAATATGTCAAACACAACAAACCGATTATTGCCGATGCGGAAAAATGCCGCGGATGCAAACGCTGCATGGGTCTTGGATGCCCGGCGATCAGCATGAGAAACGGCAAAGCAGTCATCGACAACACGCTTTGCGTGGGATGCGGCGTCTGCGAACAGCTTTGCGCGTTTGACGCATTGAAATCCGGGGAGGTATGAGGAAGATGGTACACAATATTATGATTGTCGGGGTAGGCGGTCAGGGTTCTCTGCTTGCCAGCAAACTGCTCGGTCATCTGCTCCTCCAGGAAGGATATGACGTAAAGGTTTCGGAAGTGCACGGCATGAGCCAGCGCGGAGGAAGCGTGGTCACTTATGTGCGTTTTGGCGATCATGTGTATTCGCCCGTCATCGACAAAGGTGAAGCGGACGTTATCGTTTCGTTTGAAACGCTGGAAGCGGCGCGCTGGATCGGTTATTTGAAGAAAGACGGCAAGGTAATCGTCAGCACGCAGGAAATCGATCCGATGCCGGTGATCACCGGTGCGATGTCCTATCCGGAACATCTGGTGGACAAGATGCGCGCAGCCGGTGTAACGGTGGACGCAGTCGATGCGCTCACGCTGGCAGAAAAAGCCGGTTCGGCCAAAGCGGCGAACCTGGTGTTGATGGGGCGGCTTTCCCGTTACTCTGATTTTCCGGAAAGTGCTTGGCAGGAAGCGATCGAAGCCTGTGTGCCGAAAAAATATCTGGAACTCAACCGCGTGGCATTTGCCGAAGGACGCGCGGAGCAATAATCAATACGTAGGAGGATCATCCCATGCAACACTATTTTCAGCCCGAAATCGAACAGATGCCGGTGGAGCAGATTCGGGCTTTGCAGAGCGAACGTTTGGTCAAACAGGTGCGCCGCGTATACGACAACGTGCCGTTTTACCGCAAAAAGATGGAAGAACTGGGCGTGACGCCGGAAGACATTCATGGCATTGAAGATGTGCACAAGCTGCCGTTTTTGACCAAAGACGACCTGCGCGATCAGTATCCGTACGGCCTTTTGGCAAAACCGCTGTCGGATTGCGTGCGCATTCAGTCGACCAGCGGCACGACCGGCCGCCGCGTCGTGGCGTTTTACACTCAAAACGACATCGACCTTTGGGATGAATGCTGCGCGCGCGCCATTGTGGCGGCAGGCGGCACCAAAGACGACGTCGTTCATGTCAGCTATGGTTACGGGCTGTTTACCGGCGGTCCGGGGCTCAACGGCGGTTCGCACAAACTGGGATCGCTGACGCTGCCGATGTCGTCGGGCAATACCGACCGTCAGATCCAGTTTATGACCGACTTGGGTGCCACCATTCTGTGCTGCACGCCGAGCTATGCGGCATATCTTGCCGAATCGATCAACGAACGCGGAATGCGCGATAAAATTAAGCTCAAAGCCGGGATCTTCGGTGCAGAAGCGTGGACGGAAGAGATGCGCCACGACATCGAACATTCGCTGGGCATCAAGGCGTACGACATCTATGGCCTGACCGAAATTT
>CALXIC010000061.1 GCA_944388265.1 uncultured Clostridia bacterium
AGCGATAACAGCGACGGCATTGGCCGCTTGAAAATTCAGTACGGTTCTTCCTTTGTTTTCCCGCCGGTGATGATGACGTCTCACGTATCCGCTTCGCCCAACCATCAGGTGGCGCGTGCAACGCCGCTGAATCTGCGCAAGCACACGAGTTTCCTCTTCAATTTGGGCTATGAACTCAATCCCTGTCTGCTTTCCGAAGAAGAAAAAAAAGCGGTGCGCAAACAGATCGCAGAATATAAAGAAGAACGCTCACTCATTCAGCAGGGAACCTTCTATCGTCTTCTTTCTCCCTTCAAGGGCAATGAAACCGCTTGGATGACGGTATCGACCGATCAAAGCCGCGCACTGGTGTGCTATTTCAAAGTGCTGGTGGAAGCGGAAGAAGCATATCTCGGCCTTCGCTTGCAGGGCTTGGACCCCAATGCGGACTATCGCTGCGTCGAAACCGGATGTGTTTACGGCGGTGATCAGCTGATGGAACTTGGATTGCCGGTCGATTGGGAAAACGGCGATTTCTTCAGCGAACTGTGGACGCTTGAAAAAATTTGATTTATCAAAAATCTGAACTTTTTTTAAAGACTCCTCGAAATCTTGCTTTTCGGGCTGGAATGGGTTATAATGGAAGCACAAAAATTACAATTTGTCAATTTTATGGCAGAAATGGAGTATGAACATGAAGAAAATCACTCTTTCAATTCTGGCCGCTCTGCTTGGCGTTTCCATGATTTCCTGTTCCAGCGTAAAAGCGCCCGAAGCGACGGAGGAACCCTCTCAGGTAGAATCGGTTGTAGAATCCACCGTTTCTGAAACGGAATCCGCTCCTGAATCGGAGGCGGAAGATCCGGTCGTCAAAGAAGATGGGGAAGTGACCATCACCATTCCCGCGCAGCTTTTGCTCGAAGGGGACAGCGCAGAACTTTCCGATGAAGACATCGAACACGGATTTGTGTCCTGTGTGATGAATGATGACGGCTCCTTGACCTATACCATCGATGAAGAGAACTTTAACGAGTATCTCAAGACGATGAAGTCTTCGATTGAAGAAACGATGAAAACGATGGTGGACGGGGATGATTGCCCCTCTGTCGTAGACATTACGGCAAATGAAGAATGGCGCGACTTTGAGGTGAGCGTCAACGAAGAGGCGTATACGCAAAGCTCTGACCGGGATGCCATTGCGTCCTTTGCGGTAGATGTGGCGCGTTACCATTTGTTCAGCGGAACCCCCATCGACGAATTGTCGGTCACCGTTTACATTCAAAATTCGGAAACCAATGCGGTTTTGGATGTCATTTGGTTCCCGAATGAAAATGAATCGACGGAAAATACCGTTGGCTGATAAAAATTAGCAGAAAAACTAAAACAACACTTGACAAACGCGGATCGTGTGCTATAATATATAGGAAAACAAAGCAGAACAGAATTGCGTTCTCACCGTAGGGCGGCTATCAGCCTGCTGCTTCGGTCAATACCGATCCAAAACCGATGAGGTTTTCGAGTGTGTTGGGGCGCAGACTGTTCAAAGGTCTGCGCTTTGTTTATTTTGAAAGGGTATGGAGGTGCTTGACCATTAGCAACAACAAAGAACAGTTGATCAACGAAGCGATCCGCGAAAAAGAAATTCGTGTGATTGGTCCTGACGGCGATCAGCTCGGCATCATGTCTTCCAAAGATGCGCTCCGTCTTGCCATCGGCAAGAATTTGGATCTGGTTTGTATTGCTCCTCAGGCGAAACCGCCGGTCTGTAAGATTATGGATTACGGCAAGTATCGTTATGAACAGGCAAAACGTGAAAAGGAAGCGCGCAAAAACCAGAAAACCATTGAAATTAAAGAAGTGCGGATGTCTTTGAACATCGATACGCATGACTTTGAAACAAAAATGAATGCGGCGAAGAAATTCCTCTCTGCCGGCAATAAGGTGAAAGTTTCGGTTCGTTACCGTGGCCGTGAGCTTGCTCATCCGGAGCTTGGCAAGGGACTTCTGGAACGTTTCAAAGATGGCTGCAGCGAAGTCGGTTCGATGGATAAGCCGCCGAAGATGGAAGGCAGAAGCTTAGCGATGTTCCTTGCTCCCAAGCCCACAAAATAAGAATTGCAGTTGCCGTTTTGCGGCGATGATCTAAGGAGGATTATTAAAAATGGCGAAAATTAAAACCCATTCCGGTGCGAAAAAACGTTTTAACCTCACCAAAAATGGCAAGGTAAAACGCGCCCATGCGTTCAAATCTCATATCTTGAACAAGAAGACCACCAAACGTAAAAGAGGTTTGCGCAAAGGCGCTTATGCAGACAAGACCAACGTTGCTGCAATCAAATCCCTGATTCCTTACAAATAATCGAAATCGGGAAACTCGTCACGGAATAAGATCGAAAAATACTGGAGGTAACGAATAATGGCTCGTATTAAAGGAGCAATGGCTACTCGCAAGAGAAGAAATAAAACCCTCAAACTGGCAAAAGGTTACTGGGGCGGCAAATCGAAACTGTTCAAAACTGCAAAAGAAGCAGTGATGAAATCCGGTCAGTACGCTTACATTGGCCGCAGACTGAAAAAACGTAACTTCAGACAGTTGTGGATCACCAGAATTTCTGCTGGCTGCAAAATGAACGGCATGAACTACTCCACCTTCATGAACGGCCTCAAAAAAGCTGGCATTACCTTGAACCGCAAAATGCTTTCTGAAATCGCAGCAAATGACGCTGCTGCTTTTACCGCTCTTTGCGAAAAAGCAAAAGAAGCTTTGAAATAAGTGAGAACAAAACGCCCGTGTCAGCTCTGATACGGGCGCATTCTCTTATAATGGAGGGCGTTTGTGGAAGAATTGACCTCAAGAACCAATCCGGCGGTCAAGGAATATGTAAAACTACGGGATTCTCGATCGTATCGTTATCAAACGGGATGCTTTGTGCTGGAAAGCCATAAGCTCGTACAGGAAGCACTTGATTCCGATGTTTTGGTGGAAACAGTTTGGATGACGGCGAAAGCGATGGAAAAGTTTCCAGAGCTTTTGAAAACGGCTTTGGAAAAAAAGATTCCAGTGGTTCAAATTTCCAAGGAAATTGAGCAAAAATGCACCCTCACCGGCAATGCCGGAGGGGTCTTTGCGCGCTGCGGCGGATTAAAAATAATTGACAAAACTCAAGAAGTCACTAAAATAGGACATGACGGAAAATATTTATTTCTGGTTGATTTGCAGGATACCGGCAATGTCGGTACGATTTTGCGTACGGCGTTGGCGCTTGGCGTGGATGGCGTGATTGTTTCTGCAACCACCTGCGACCTGTATAGTTTGAAAGTGCTTCGGGCGTCGATGGGCTGTCTGTTTCGGCTGCCGGTTTATCGGAGCAGCGCACCGGCGGAAGATTTAAAGAATCTTTCCCGGCGTTTTGTGACTTACGCTGCCGTTGTCGATGATCAAGCGATGCCGGTAGGCAGTTTTTCCTTCGCAGTCAACAGCATTGTTGTGATTGGAAATGAAGGAAATGGACTCCCGGAAGAGGTGTGCAGCGCTTGCGCACACCGCATTACGATTCCCATGAAAGGGCGTGCCGAATCGCTCAATGCGTCGATGGCGGCAGGGCTTTTGATGTGGGAGCAGATGAAAAAAACATAAGGAGCGCATACGATGGAAGAATGGATCTGGCTTGCTGAATTGTTCGGCTATGGGAGCGATAAGCCCCGGGAACTGTTGACTCATTTTTCATCTCCGGCAGAGATTCGGAAAGCATCCAAAGAACAGCTCGAGTCGCTGGGCTTTTTGTCCCGTGCAGAAATTTCTTCCATTCTTCACTCTTCTTTGGAACCGGCGAAACATCTGTTGGACGTTTGCCAACAGAAGAAAATTTCGGTGCTGCCTTTTTGTAATGAGCGGTATCCCGTTCGTCTGCGCAATATTTATGGCCCGCCAATGGTTTTATATTATCTGGGAAATTTGGGCAAGCTGGATGAAGAACCCTCCCTTGCGGTAGTTGGCACGCGAAACGCTTCCACCTACGGCAGCGCGGTGACCGAACGTCTTTGTGGAGAACTTGCGGATGTGGGTATCACCATTGTCAGCGGCTGTGCGGTTGGGATTGATGCCGCCGCGCATTACGGGGCGCTTCACGTAGGCGGGCGCACCATCGGTGTGCTTGGCTGTGGTTTGGATATCAACTATCCCAGTCAAAACCATGAGCTGAAACGCGCCATTTTGCGGAAAGGTGCGCTGATTTCGGAACTTCCGCCGGGTGCAACGCCTACCTCTTCTTATTTTCCCATTCGCAACCGAATCCTTGCCGGTTTATCGCTCGGCGTTTTGGTTGGCGAAGCACCGGTGCGCAGCGGTGCATTGATCACGGCGCATCATGCAATCGAACAGGGGAAGGATGTTTTTTGCATCCCTCCGCATAATATTTACGACAACCGGTATCTGGGCGTTGCGCCGCTGATTCGCGATGGAGCGACAACGATTTGCAGCGCGCAGGAATTGATTGATATCTTTGTTCATGATTTTCCGCATGTGTTAGATGCGGAAAAAATTCTGGGCTCTTACCGTGCACAGGCGCTTTCGAAAAAGTATGGCGCATCCAAACGTGCCGGCGGGAAAAAGAAATCCGAAAAATCAGCAGAGCCCGATCAATCGACAGCAGAACCATCGGTTCCTCCTCAAATGGTGGACGCCGATACGCTGTCTTTCCTACAGAAATCCATTCTTTCCGCATTGATGGACGGACCAAAGAGCATAAATGATCTTTCAGAGAAACTGGAAGCACCGGCACCGTCGCTTCTTG
>CALXIC010000062.1 GCA_944388265.1 uncultured Clostridia bacterium
CGTTGCCGGTATGGGCGGGGAATTGATCGCACGGATCATCCTTTCCGTCGGTTGGTGCCGCAATGAACAAAAACGCTTCATTTTGCAGCCGATGACGCAGGCACCCTTTTTGAGAACGGCGCTTTGCGCCGTAGGATTTTCTCTGCTGGACGAAACGGCGGTGGAAGAAAACGGCCATTTTTATACCATTCTTTGGGTGCAGTATACCGGAAACTGTGAAGAGTTGACGACGCTGCAAAGCTGGGCCGGCGTGCATGCCGCACACCCCACCGGGGAATCGGCGGCGTATCTTCGCCATCAGCAGCAGCGGGTGCAAAAAATTGCCGAAGGGATGGCAAAAGCCGCCCATCCCAAAACGCAGGAAATGGAAGAGCTGGCCGATGGACTTGGCAGGCTTTGGAAAGAGGGAGAAGGATGAAGGTTTCGGATGTTTTGCAGTGGATCGACGAGCAAGCGCCCTTTGCAACGGCTTGTTCGTTTGACAATGTGGGGCTTTTGGTGGGCGATGAAAACGCCGAAGTGCACACCGTGGGGCTGGCACTCGATGCCACCAACTTGCTCGTGGAACGTGCAAAGACGCTCGGCGTGGATCTTTTGATTACCCATCATCCGGTGATTTTTGATCCGCTGCGTCGGGTAACGGCGAATACGCCGGTTTACCGCATGGTGCAGGCGGGAATTTCCTGTATTGCGGCGCACACCAATCTCGACAAAGCGCCGGGCGGTACCAACGATGCGGCCGCCGCAGCGATGGGACTTTACGACATCACTTCGCCCGAATCGTTTGAATCGCTCGGACGGCTGGGACTGGTGGACGAACAGCCGGTCGCATTGCTGGCGAAGCGCTTAAAAGAAGCAAGCCACGCATCCACAGTACGATTTTACGATGCGGGGCATGCGGCAAGACGGGTGGCCGTGGTGGCCGGTTCGGGCGGAAGCATGCTGGAAGCGGCGATCGAAGCCGGTGCCGACACGCTGGTGACCGGCGACATCAAACATGACCGCTTTGTGGAAGCGGAAAACCGCGGCATCAATCTGGTGGAATGGAATCACTACGACGCCGAGCATCTGGTGCTGTTCGGGCTGAAAGAACGGCTCGAAGCGGCGTTTTCGGTGCCGGTGGTGCTGCTGCGGGAGGATAACATTCTGCAAAGCGTGTGATTAAAGGAGAACAATCGTGGCATTTGATGGACTGTTTCTCACCTGTGTGCGGCAGGAGCTGGAAGAAAAGCTTTTGCAGACGCGGGTGGATAAAATTTACCAGCCTTCGCGGGAGGAAATCATTTTGTCCCTGCGGGGGCGAAGCGGCGGGTATAAGCTGCTGTTGAGCGCATCCGCCAACGGTGCGCGCGCCCACCTCACGACGGTGGCGGTGGAAAACCCCAAGGTTCCGCCGATGTTTTGCATGCTGCTGCGCAAGCATTTGAGCGCGGGGCGGCTGGTGGCGGTGCGGCAGCTAAATGCGGACCGCGTGCTGTTTTTGGATTTTGAGACGATCAACGAACTGGGCGACCGCGAAATCATGACTCTTGCGGCGGAATTTATGGGCCGGCATTCCAACTTGATGCTGCTGCATGAAGACGGCCGCATCGTGGACGCCATCAAGCGGATCACCGACGAAATTTCGTCGGTGCGGCAGGTGCTGCCCGGCATGGCGTACCGCCTGCCGCCGTCGCAGGACAAGTTAAATCCGCTCACCGCCACCCGGGAAGAGGCGAAAGCCCGCTTTGCTGCGGAGCGAAATCAGAGTTTTTCGAAGGCAATCTTAAACGTCTACGAAGGGCTTTCCCCCGTGATCGCCAGAGAAGCGGCGTTTGTCGCGACGGGTGGTTTGGATCTTTATAAAAACGAGGTGTCCGATTACCGGATGAACCGGCTGTTTGATTATCTGGACGGCATCCGCAACCGCATTGAAACCAATACACAGCACTACTGTACGCTCAGCGAAAACGGCCGGCTCAAGGATTTTACCTTTGTTCCCATCGAGCAGTACGGAAGCTATTTGACGCAGGAGACCTATCCCACGGCGTCGGAACTGCTGGATCATTTCTTTGCCGCCCGGGACAGCGCCGAACGCATGAAACAGCGCTCGCACGACTTGCTGAAACTCTTGGTCAATACCAGCGACCGTGTGCGCCGCAAACTCGCGATTCAGCAGGAGGAACTGGCGCAAAGCGTCGACCGTGAACCGCTGCGCATGCAGGGCGATCTGTTAAACGCGAACCTTTACCGGATGGAAAAAGGGATGCGCACCGTCACGGTGGAAAATTTTTATGAGCCGGACTGTGCGCCGATCACCATTGCGCTCGATGTGCGGCTGACCCCTTCGCAGAATGCGCAGAAATATTATACCGAGTATCGCAAAGCCAAAACGGCGGAAGAAAAACTGCGCACCCTCATCGCACAGGGGGAAGAGGAGCTCGTCTACCTCGATTCGGTGTTTGACGCACTGACCCGCGCAACCGGGGAAGCCGATCTCTTGGAAATTCGCCGTGAACTGGCAGAACAGGGCTATCTGAAGATGCAGCGCGGCAAGCAAAAGCAGCTCAAACAGCAGCCGCCGATGAAATTTTTGTCGTCGGATGGATTTACCATCCTCTGCGGGCGCAACAACCGCCAAAACGATCAGCTCACCCTCAAGACGGCGCACAACTACGACCTTTGGCTGCATACCCAGAAGATCGCCGGTTCGCACGTCATTGTCGTGGCGGACGGCAAGGAGATTCCCGACCGCACCATCGAAGAAGCGGCGATCATCGCGGCGTATCATTCGCACGGACGCGATTCCTCTCAGGTGCCGGTGGACTACACCCGCGTGAAATTTGTCAAGAAGCCAAACGGCGCCAAACCGGGCATGGTGATCTTTACCAACTATCAAACCGCCTACGTCACCCCCGATCCTCAGCTGGTCGAGCGGCTCGAACAGGCGGCAAAGGAGGTTTTATAAATGCTTCGCGTGTTGTTTGTCGGCGACGTGGTGGGACAGCCGGGATGCCAGATGCTTCGCCGGGAACTTCCCCGCTTAAAGCGGCAGTATCACGTCGATCTGACGGTGGTCAACGGCGAAAATTCCGCGGTGGGAAACGGCATTTTGCCCAGCTCCGCCGACTGGATCTTTGAAAGCGGAGCGGACGTCATCACCGGCGGCAACCACAGCTTTCAGCGCCGGGAGATTTACCCCTATTTTGAAGAACATCCCCAGCTGCTGCGCCCGGCGAATTACCCTTCGTGCTGCGAAGGAGCGGGCGTTTATGTCTACGATCTCGGACGCTGGCGGGTGGCGGTCATCAGCTTGATGGGAACGGTGTTTCTCGAACCGCTGGAAAACCCGTTTTATGCCATCGACCGCATTTTGGCGGAAATCCAGGCGGATTGTTATCTGGTGGATTTTCATGCCGAAGCGACGGGCGAGAAAAAGGCGTTTGCCTATTATGTGGACGGCCGCGTCAGCTGTGTCGTGGGGACGCACACCCATATCCAGACCGCGGACGAGCAGATTCTCGAAAACGGCACCGGTTATCTGACCGATTTGGGAATGACCGGACCGCAGCGCTCGGTGCTCGGCGTGTCGCCGGAGGACATCATCTCCCGATACCGCACGCAGATGCCCACCCGGTTTCGTGTGCCGGAGGGTGCATGCGAACTCGATGCCCTGCTGGCGGAGATTGATCCCCAGACCAAACGCTGTGAAAAGCTCACCCGCATTCAGATTCGAGAACCCCAAAAACCCTAAAAAGACGAGAAAAAACAGCCCGGCATGCCGGGCTGTTTTTTGGTATTATTTGCCCGCCGGTGTTCATAAAAAAGACTTTTCATTTGCTTTGTTTTCGTGTATAATAAAAATAATTATAAATGGATGAACTGGGGGAGGACTACCATGATTCAGTATAAAAACCATCTCGGAACCATTTCCGTTTCCAATCGGGTCTTTGAACGCTTGGCGCAAAACGCGGCGGTGAACTGTTTCGGCGTGGCCGGCATGGCGGGCGAGACCGAACCGGGCCGCCTCTCCTTGCTTGCCATCCGTAAACCGCGTGCCGTGACGGTGACGGTGAAAGACAATGCGCTTTGGGTGGATCTGCATGTGCTCATGGCGTATGGTGTGAACATTTCCGCCATTGTGCAGAGCATCGTCAACAAAGTGAGCTATCAGCTGGAAAGCGCTACCGGCATTCCGGTAAAGGAAGTCAACGTCTACGTGGACGGTTTGAGAACCGCCGAATAACGCGAAGTGGAGGAAGATGTCATGAACGGAAAACTGTGGGCCCAGGCGATCATCTCCGGGGCAAATCATATCATCAATCAGAAAAAAGCAGTCGATGAATTAAACGTCTTTCCGGTGCCGGACGGCGATACCGGAACGAATATGTCGATGACCATCGGCGCGGGCAAGAAAGCGCTCGAAAGCCAGCATTCGGACTCGGTGT
>CALXIC010000063.1 GCA_944388265.1 uncultured Clostridia bacterium
AACACCTCGTCCGGCGATTGTTTGGCGTCTTTCCAGCATCCGCAGGCGATGTCGCACAGCGCCCAGTTGCTGATTTTGGGAATGTACGCTGCGGCATACAGGCATTTTTCCTCCAGCGGACATTTGGCCGAGAAGGTGACGATGCCCTGCAGCAAAATTTCTTCGTGGGTGTTGTCCTGTGCGGCCGCCAGATAGGCGCGCCAATCCTCTTTCAGGATGGCGCGCGCCAGTTTGCGGAGCGCCGGAACACGCACTCCGATGGTGCTCGTTCCAGGAGGCAGCAGCCGTTCGTTAAACTGCCGGTAAGTTTCGTCCGCCTGCGCATAGAGTGCGGCGCGGACGGTTTCGTAAGGATAACGGGAATCGGTCGTTTCCATCGCTCAGTCCTTTTCGCTCATGAGCGCATCCATCTCTTCGACCAGTTCGCCGAAGAGTGCGAGCGCATCGTTGATGGCGTCGGGTTTCATCATATCCACACCGGCGTCCTTCAGCAGGGAAACCGGATCTTTCGAACAGCCGCCCGACAAAAAGCGCAGGTAATCGCGCACCGCCGGTTCGCCTTCCTTGAGGATACGGCGGGAAAGGGCGATGGCTGCCGCGTAGCCGGTCGCGTACTGGTAGACGTAGTAGTTCATGAAGAAGTGCGGGATGCGCGCCCATTCGAGTGCGATCTCATCGTCCACCACCATATCCGGGCCGAAATAATCTTCGTTGAGTTTGCGGTAGACGCTGCACAGCGTTTCGGCGGTCAGCGCCTGTCCTTCGGCGTGAAGTTTGCCGATGGTTTCTTCAAATTCCGCAAACATCGTCTGCCGGAAGATGGTGCCTTTGAACTGTTCGAGGAAATAGTTGATGAGCTGTCCGCGCTGGATGCGGTCGGTGGTGCGGGGCAGCAGGTATTCCATCAGCAGTGCTTCGTTGCAGGTGGAGGCCACTTCCGCCACAAAGATCACGTAATCGGAGTAGACCTGCGGCTGATACTTGTTGGACAGGTAGGAATGCAGGGCGTGCCCCATTTCGTGTGCGACGGTAAATTCGTCGTCGAGCATCCCGGCGTAGTTTAAGAGCACATAGGGGTGCACCTTGGCGCCGGCGGAGTAAGCGCCCGACCGTTTGCCGATGTTTTCGTAAACGTCCACCCAGCGGTTGTCAAAGCCTTCTTTGAGGATGCGGCGGTAGTCGTCGCCCAGAACGGCCAGCGCGTCGTAGGTGTTTTGTTTGGCGGTTTCATAGGGGATATAGGTTTCCGTTTCGCCCGCCATCGGCGCATAGATGTCGTAAAAATGCAGTTCGTCCACGCCCAGCAGTTTCTTTCGGAGGGAAACATATTTGTGCATCTTCGGCAAATTTTGCCGCACTGCATCAATCAGGTTGCGGTACACCGATACCGGCACGTTGGTCACGTCGAGCGCTGCTTCCAGCGATGAATCGTAGTGACGCGCTTTGGCGAGAAACTGCAGCTGCTTGACCTGTGCGGACAAGACGGCGGCGGAGGTGTTTTTGATGTGGTCATAGGTGTGGTACAGCGATTCAAACGCCGATTTGCGCAGCACGCGGTCGGTGCTCTGCATCGTTGGGATGAAGGTGCCGTGGGTGATGGGGTGTTTTTCGCCCTTCGCATCCACCGCATCCGGGAAGGTGAGGTCCGCGTCGTTGAGCATCGAGAAGATGTCGTCCGGCGACTGGCTGACTTCTCCGGCGAGTGCGAGGATTTTTTCTTCCTCTTTGGAGAGGATGTGCGCTTTGCGGCGGCGGATCTGATTCAAATGGGTGCGGTAGAGTTCCAGATCCGGTTCGTCCTGGAAAAAGCGTTCGAGCGCCTCGTCGGGAATGCTCAGAATTTCCGGTGTGTCAAAGGAGGAAGCGCTGTCCAGCTCCACCAGCAGGGAGAAGAGTTTGCCGCGCAGTTCCTGCGAATGCGCGTTTTTCGTGTCCTGGTCGGCAAGGCGGCAGGCATAGTTTGCGAGGTTGTCGGTGCGCAGGCTCACGTCGTCGCAAAAGCGCAGGTAGGAGAGCAGCGTTTTTGCATCCGTTCCCAAGTGGTCTTTGTAGCGTTCCAGTTCTGGGATTTGTCCTTTGAGCGTTTCCAGATCGGCCAGAAAGTCCGCTTCGGTGGCGTATAAATCTTCCAGTGCCCAGGTGTTTTCGGTCAGCACTTCGCTGCGGGGGATGGGTTTTGCGGGATGACTCATAGTGTAAGACTCCTTTCCTATGGATAGTATGCCCGTTGAGATGGAAAACATCGCCTGTGCGAACATCCACACAGGCGATGAGAAACTTACAGTTCGATCAGTTCATGGGTGGCGCTGATCAGATTTTCGTTGCCGTTTTCGGTGATGAGGATCTGATCTTCGATGCGGCAGCCACCCCAGTTGGGGATGTAAAGACCCGGTTCAATCGTCATGACGGTGTCTTTGTGGAGCGGAATGGTCGATTTCGGCCCAAGGAAGGGGATTTCATGCACAAACACGCCGATGCCGTGACCGATGCCGGTGTAGTGGTAGGGGTAGTATTCGGTGCCCTCGATGACGGTGCAGGTGGCGTCGTACACTTCTTTGGCGGTGGTGCCCACCGTCATGTGTTCGATGCCGATTTCGGTCATTTTGCGGCAGAGGTTGTAGACTTCTTTCTGACGGTCGGAAGCCTGTCCAACGACGACGGTACGGGTCATATCCGACAGGTAGCCTTTATAGCCGCAGCCGAAGTCCATCAGCACGAAATCGCCGTATTCCACCGACTTCGAAGACGGAATGCCGTGCAGCAGCGAGGTGCGCGCGCCGGAGATCAAAATGTTGCCGTACGGCTGGGTGTCAGCGCCTTCCATCACCATGTAGTGGGAGAGACGGGAAGCCAGTTCTTTTTCCGTCATGCCGACGCGGATGTCGTCCAGAATGCGTTCGTAAGCGCGGCAAGCGATGTCGCAGGCGGCGCGCAGGCAGGAGATTTCGTACGGCGTTTTGTAAGAACGGAACTCTTCGATCATGCCGTTGACCGATACCAGATCGCAGGTCAGGCGTTCGCGCAGCGTCTGATAAGCGTCAAAGCTGATGACGCTTCCTTCAAAACCGACGGCTTTGCAGCCTTCTTTTTGTGCGCAGGCAGCGACAGCGTCCGCCATGGTGCCGATTTCACGCCAGTTGACGAGTTCCCAGTCCGGGCATTCGGCGGCTGCCTGTTCGGTGTAGCGCGGGTCGGTGAGGAAATACTGATGCTGAAGCGTCACGAAAAGCGTGGCATCGTCGCTGGTATAGCCGCTCACATACCGCACGTTGTCGATCTGCGAGAGGTACAGCCCGTCGAGGTTTTGTTTTTTCATGGTTTCACGAAGTTGTTCCAGTGAAAACATTCTAATATCCTTCTTTCTTTTGCTATTGTATCTGATGAAGCGGCTGCAAACGCTCAAGACGCGCTTGCATCCTCAATCAAACGATGAGTATACCATTTGCTGCCGTGCAGACGGCTGCCGAAAATGGCGCTGCGGATGAACCATTCAAACATCATCGCACACCACACCCCGGTGATGCCAAACGGCAGCACAATCGCGAGCACATACCCCAAAATGACACGCACCAGCCACATCGAGAGCATCGAAGTGACCATGGTGTACTTCGCGTCGCCCGCCGCGCGCAGAGCGGAGGGAAGCACAAAACTCGTGCACCACGAAAAGGGCTGTACCGTCGCGATGATGAGCACAATCAGCCGGATGGTTTCCACGATTTCCGCCGGCGGGGAAAAGAGCGGCAGCAACACCGGGCAGAGCGCGTAGATGAAAAAGCCCAAAAAGAGCATGCTCACCGAACCCGCCGCAATCAGCGAGACGGTCAGCTTTTTGGCGTCTGCGACTCGTCCGCGTCCGATGCACTGCCCCACCACAGTGACGATGGCCAGCGACAGGGCGTTTCCCGGAATCTGCATCAGCCCCGAAAGACTCGAACAGATTGCGTTGACCGTCAGCGCATGGGTGCCCAGCATGACGATGTAAATCTGGGAGAGGATTTTCCCGCCGTTAAAAAAGATCTGTTCCATGGCAAACGGAATGCCCACCAGCAAAATCTTTTTCTGAATCACAAAATCCATCTGCAAAATGTCGCGCAGAGAAAGCGAGAAATGCCTCGACCGGCGCAGAAGCAGGAAAATCGAAACCACCATGCACACACCGCGGGACAGCAGCATGGAAGCGACTAGACCGTAAATGCCGAGGTTTAACAGCACGATGAGGAGAATGTTCAGCACCACCGCCGTTACGTTTAACAGCAGCGAGAGGTAAAGCGACATCTTCGTTTCCCCCACGCCGCGCAAAGCGCCGCTCACGGCTTGGTAGGCGGCATACAGCGGATAGGACGCACAGCTTCCGATCAGGTAGATGCGGGCGTTCCACAGTACCTTTTCTTCTGCGGAACCGAACAGCACCGAAAGGATCGGCTGGTGCAGCAAAATCATCAAGACGCCGATGAATGCCGACAGCAGCACCGACGCGGCCAATGCCTGCGCACCGGCGCGGTTGACCATTTTCCGGTCGCCGTATCCCTGATACTGTGCGACGACGACCGTGCCGCCGGTCGCGATGGCGATGAAGACGTTCATCAAAAAGTTGTTCAGAGAATCCACCATGTTCACCGCGCTCACAGCTTCGACGCCGGAGGAGGAGATCATCGCGGTATTTAAAAGGTTCATCAGGACCAAAAATCCCTGATCCACCAAAAGTGGGGTCAAAATGGCAAGTACAGTGTGCCAGTCCATCGTCGGACAGGAAAACCAGCCGTCGAGCCGCTGTTCCAATTTTGGGAAACGGGATAGAGAAAGGTCGCTTTGCCGGAGTTTTCGCATGAAAATCCCACCTTTTTTCTCTGATTTACAATTAGTATCATAACACAAACCCCTAGTACGCGCAA
>CALXIC010000064.1 GCA_944388265.1 uncultured Clostridia bacterium
AACAACGGTTGCGGGAAGTCTACTTTTTGCAAAACGCTCAACGGGCTGATCCCGCACTTCATTTCCGGCGATTTCGAAGGAACCGTTCGGGTGGATGGGATTCATACGCTGGAAGCGGACGTAGGAACCCTGGCATGCAAAGCGGGCTATGTGTATCAGGATTTTGAAAATCAGATTGTTCGTCCAACGGTGCTGGACGATGCTTCGTACGCCTGCCTCAACTATGCGATGGCAGACTATCAGGAACGCGGAAAAGAAGCGCTCGCCCTTTGCGGGTTGGAAGGCCGGGAGGACGATTACATCTGGCAGCTTTCCGGCGGACAGACACATTTGCTGGCGCTTGCCGGTGCGGTTTCCCTTCGTCCGGATCTGCTCATTTTAGACGAGCCGATCGCACAGCTGGACCCCGGCCATGCCGATCAAATCTACGGTGTGCTGCGCGAACTCAATGAAAAATACGGAAAAACCATTTTGGTAATCGAACATCATACCGAATACATTGCCGATTACTGCAAACATGTAATGCTGATGAAGGACGGCGGCGTGGCGTGGAAACTGCCGACGGCTGAAGCGCTGCAGCGGGTGGAGGAATTGCAGGCGTGCAATATTTTCCCGCCCCAGATTACGATTGCCGCGCATCGGCTGCGCGAACGGGGACAGTACCCGAAAGATGCGGTGCTGCCCACGACGGTAGAAGATGGAAAGAAAGCGTTTGCATCGCTTCCTTTTGAAGCAAAGTCGTTTTCCAAACAGCCGGTTTTGTCCGATGAACCGCCTGCCGTACAGTTTCGAGATGTTTCGATTTCGTACCGCTCGGTCAAAGGGGAAGACCGCGTGGTGTTTGACCGGCTGAATTTGGAGATCCGCAAAGGAGAAAAGATTGCGCTGATCGGTTCCAATGGAGCGGGCAAATCCACGCTGATGAAGATGATGGTGGGGCTTTTGAAACCCGCTTACGGTGAAATTTTGATCGATGGAGAGAATATTCGAAAACAAAAAACCGAAGCCCTGTCTCGTCGGATTTCCTTGGTGTATCAGAACCCCGAAGAAATGTTTATCAAGGATTCCATTCGGGCGGATATTGAATACGCCATGAAGGTACGGCATGTGCCGGATTACGAACGGCGTACCGATGAGCTGCTGTCTCGTTTTCGGCTGACCGATTTGCAGGAGCGGGACGGACGGCTGCTTTCCGGCGGACAGATGCGAAGAGCAAGTTTGGCCATTGGGATTGCGCTCAATCCCGGCATTCTCTTGCTGGATGAACCGACCGCCAATCTGGACATAGCAACCCGCAAGGAAATCATGCGGACCCTCAGCGACCTGAAAGAGATCACCGAAACGGTGATGATCGCGACGCATGATATGCAGCTGGTGTGCGAGTGGGCGGAGCGCATTGTCGTGTTGTGCGGCGGAAAAGTGGTCGCCGATGGCACGCGGGACGAGATCTTCGGCAATCAGGCACTGATTGAACAAGTGGGCATTCGGCCGCCGGAAATCTTTTCCATGGGTCAGGCGATGAGCCCGGATTCCCTTTGTTATACGGTGGATGAATTTGTGCAAAGTTTTCGGGAGGAAGCATGATGGAAATGAGAAAAAAACTTTCAGAAAATATTCTGGATAAATTTTCGATTGATTTTCTGCGCAATCAGGTACTGAAAAATGCGTATGGCAACGACGATACCGTCATTGCAAAACTCGATCCCCGTATTCTGCTGGTGTGGTATCTGTTTTTGGGTTTGGTGCCGTGGTTTGTCAATAATCTTTGGTTTTTGATGGCTTGTTTCTTGCTCGTTTTGGTAACAACCAAATTGGCGCGCGTGGCCGGACTGGTGCTTTTGGTGTTCGCCGTCGGCGTATTTTCGCAAACGGGGTATTTGTTTTTTGCTTCGCTGTTTTTCGGCGGCAATGCTTCGACGATTCTTCCGCTGCTGGTGCTGACACTGAAAGTGGCTACCTGTTCGCTTGCTTCCGTGCCCGTATTTTCCGGGCTGGACCCGGACCGGCTGTCCAACCGCCTGATGTGGTACGGATGTCCCGCACGCCTTTCCTTTTCCATTTCGTATGCGTACCGCATTTTGCCCATGCTGATGGAGGAGTTTCAGAATATCCTGCTTTCCTTCCGCATGCGCGGCAATCCTCCGGCACATGAAACGTTTACGGGCAAAATTCGCTATCTGTTTTATCAGGTAACGGTGATCATGCATGCGTTTTATCCGCTCATGCTCAACACCGCCAAACGTTCGCGCACAACGGTGGAAGCGCTGGAAATCAAAGGTTACCGCTATGCGGCCGAAAATCAGGCGGTTCGAAAAATGAAATTGTCTTCACTGAAAGTGACCTACAACGACCTGCTGTTTTTGGCGGTTTCCTGTTTGTGGATTGCGCTTTCTGTGCTGGTATCCACGCTGGTATCGATTTAATTTGCATCATAGAAAAGAGGAACGACGTTGAAACTGGATTTTCATACACACGGCAAACTCGCCAAACGTCTGCCGTTTTCCACCGTCTATACCGACTGGCTTTTGGGTGAGGCCAAAAAGGCTGGGCTTGATGCCATCTGTTTGACGGAACATTTCAATACGCTGCAATTTGACGAGCTCTACGGCTATCTTCTGAGCATCAGCTCGTGCGAAGGGGATACGCTTTGCATGGAAAATGGCCTGCGGGTGTTTCCGGGAATGGAAACGGATATTGCAGAGGGCGGACATATTCTTTCCCTCGGCCCGGTGGAGGCCATTTTGGAACTGAATCAGCGTTTAGCGCCCCATAAAACGCCGGGGAAATTTTTGCCCTTTGCGGAGCTGATGGATTTGTTTGCCAAATATCCCGTGCTGGTCGGGGGCGCCCATCCGTTTCGGGAGGGCGGACATATTCCAGAACTTCCGGGAGCACAGCTCCAGCGGCTGGATTTTCTCGACTTAAACGGCAAAGATGTAGCCGAAAACCGAGATCGTGCGCAAACGCTCACCCATGCGCTCGGCAAACAACTGGGCAAGCCGGTGGTCTCCGGCAGCGATACCCATCAAGCGGTGCAGTATGGCTGTATCTGTACGGAATTTGAACGGGACGTTCGCACCGTTTCAGCACTGCACGAAGAGATGAAGGCCGGGCGTTACCGCATCATCGTGTCCGATCACGCTTCTTTCCAGGTTCATACAGCCGGTATGCTCAAACGGGCGCTGAAAGAAATTCATGCACTGGGCGGCGATTATGTCGATGTTTTGGTCGGAGATGCCAAAGAAAAGGACGCCCCTTCTTTTCAGGACCGCATTGCGGTGACGCATCATGCCGTTTGGGTGGAAGATGCTTTTGATGCTCAAGAACTGGCAAAACGAGTCGAAGAAACCGCCAACGATATGGCGTGGAAGGGCTATACTGTGGTGTCGGTGTCGGCTTGCGGGGAAGGGAACGCGCTTTTGCTTTTTCGCAAAAAAATGCTATAATGATACAAATGCCATCCTCTAAGGATGCTGGTCAAGGAGAACTTCATGCAGCTGCAATTTCCACAGATGCCGCATCAGATTACCAAGGCGGAATCAAAAATATTGGACTATATTTCCACCAATACCGAAGCGTTTTTGTTTGCGCCGATCGGCCAGCTTGCAAAACAGCTGGATGTGTCGGATGCGACCGTTTCGCGCTTTGTGCGGCATGTGGGCTGTAAAGATTATAAGGAACTCAAACAGCTGGTGATGCAGCAGGCTTCGGGAGAAGGTCCGGCCGCCAAATTGGCGCAGACCCTTCAGGCAAACGAGGCGTTTTCTCCGATTCAGTGGCTGGAGCGGCAGCAGCAGTATCTGCAAAAGACGCTGGAACATCTGGATTGCCGCGATTTTGATGAGGCGGCAGCAGCACTCCTACAGGCTAAGCGAATTTTCATTCACGCGAAAAGTGCCTCGTCCTCATTGGGTCAGCTGCTGCTGTTTCGATTGCGCCGTTTGGGGTTTGAGGTATTTTTGCTCCCTTCGGGCGGTTCGGAAATTTTAGAAGGATTGGTGCAGGTTCGTCCTGATGATCTGGTGGTGATGTTTAGCTTTTCCAAATTGTCCCGGGAAGGGAAGATCCTTTTGGAGCATCAAAAGATGATCGGTTTTCGTACGCTGGCGTTTTCCAGCCGCACCTTTATCCCAAAAGAAGAGCAAGCCGATATCAATCTGTTTGTTTACCGCGGAGAACCCAAGGAGTATCACTCCATGATGGCGCCGGTTGCGGTGGTGGATGCGCTGGTGGTCGCCGTGTCGCAGCAGATGGGCGATGAGTCGATGCACACACTGTCGAAACTGCATGCGATGAAAAAACGGTACGAAAAAACATAACTGTTCCCAAAGGCCGCCTTTGAAAAATACTTGCATTCCCCGCGTGCGCACGCTATAATGAGAAAAAATGCGTGCAAATGGCACGCGGGAGGTTTTTTATGGCGGTAACCATCCAACAGATTGCGAAGGAAGCGGGTGTATCCCGCGGAACGGTGGATCGCGCGCTCAACGGCCGCGGACGAATCAAGCCGGAAGTCGCCGAAAATATCCGCCGCATTGCGGCAGAGCTTGGCTATGTGCCGAAACATCCGAAAACTGCCGGACAGGGAAATTCAGATCGCCCGCTTCGGATTGGGGTGGTCACACAGCTTTGCCGTTCTTCGTTTATGCTTCAGATCAACCAAGGCATTGCCGATGCGAAAAAGAAGCTTGCCAAACGCGGCATTGAAATTCTGCTGGAAGAAAACGAAACGGTGGACGAGGACGAACAGCTCGCGTCCATCCGCCGGCTGGAAGAAACGGGCATCGACGGGCTGGCGATTATGCCGGTGGACAGCGACGGCATCCGCACAAAGCTTCAGCAGCTCACGAGAAATGATCTGCCGGTGATTACCTTTAATACCGATATTGTCGGAACCGGACGGCGCTGTTTTGTCGGATTGGATAACCGCAAAAGCGGACAGACGGCGGCGGGGCTCATGGGGCTGATGACGCAGGAGCAGGGGAAAATTTTGGTCATTACCGGTTATTTCTCCAACCGCACCGGGAGCCTGCGCGTCGACGGTTTTGTCGAAGAACTCAAGCGCAGCTTTCCGCAGATGGAGCTGGTCGGGGTGCAGAGCAGCTTCGATCAGTCCAAAGAGGTGGAGGATATTTTGGTGCACGCGCTGGAAGCGTTTCCCGATTTGGCGGGTGTATTTGTCGCATCCGGCGGACAAGCGGGCGTACGCCGCGCGTTTGAACGGGTACAGCCGAAAAAACGTCCGTATGTGATCCTTTACGACCGCACGCCGCGCAATGAAGAACAGCTGCGGGATCGTGTGGCGGATTTTGTCATCGATCAGGAAGGGTACGAACAGGGTTCCCGCGCGGTTTTGATGCTGGCGGATTTGCTGCAAAATCACAAGTTACCCGAAAAGGAATACTGTTATACGGAAATTTCCATTAAAACCAGATACAACCTGACTTAAAAAAGGCGAAACGCTTCGGCGTTTCGCCTTTTTGCGTGCTAAAATAATCGCACGCAAAATAAGCGTGCGATTTCATTGGAAATAGCAATAAAAACAGACGGTTTGTTTGTGAAAAACATAGAAAAAATGCAAAGTAACAAAAAGCGCTTGCACCAATTTGGGGAATGTGCTATTCTTACAGTAAAGAACATCGAGTAAAACGCACGCAAATTATATAAAATGCACGCAACTAACGCAGGAGGATGATACGATGAACTACATCACGTTTGATGAAAACCGGCCGCTGGATCTGGTGCTGCTGGGTCGTGTGGCAATCGACTTCAATCCGGCATACAACGATCAGGTCAAAGAAGAATTCAAACCCTTGAAAAAAGTCCACATGTTTGAAAAATTCGTGGGCGGCTCTCCGGCGAACATCGCCGTCGGCGTGACCCGTCATGGATTAAAGGCGGGCTTTATCGGCAAAGTGTCTGACGACCAGTTCGGTGAATTCGTCGTGGATTATTTCAACGAACAGGGCATCGACACCTCGCACATCACCAAATGCCGGCATGGGGAAAAACTGGGGCTCACCTTTACCGAAATGCTTTCTCCGAAGGAAAGCAGCATTTTGATGTACCGCAACTGCATTGCGGATTTGCAGCTGAGCGTCGACGACATCGACGAAGCATACATCCAAAGCGCGAAAGCGATTTTGATCTCCGGCACGGCGCTGGCACAAAGCCCGTCGCGCGAAGCGGCGATCAAGGCCGTGATGCTTGCCAAACGTTCGGGCACCAAAATCATTTTTGACATCGATTACCGCGCCTACAACTGGGAAAATGACGATGCCATTTCCATTTATTATTCCATTGTTGCCAAAGAAGCGGACATCATCATGGGTTCGCGCGAAGAATTCGATCTGACGGAAAAGCTCATCCAGCCGGGGATGTCCGATGAAGAATCGGCCGCTTACTGGCAGGGCTGCCGTGCAAAGATCGTCGTCATCAAACACGGCATGAAGGGCTCGACCGCTTATACCATCGACGGACAGAAATTCTCCATCAAACCCTTCCCGGTGGAAGCGCGCAAAGGCTTTGGCGGCGGCGACGGCTACGGTTCCGGCTTTTTGTATGGGCTGTACAGCGGCTGGGAAATCATCGACTGCCTGGAATTTGGTTCGGCAGAAGCGTCGATGATGGTGCGCAGCAACAACTGCTCCGACTCGCTGCCCGGTCCGGAAGAAGTGCATGCCTTTATCCGCGAAGAAAAAGAAAAATTCGGCGAAATGATCGCCCGTGTATAAAAAGGAGAAGAAGATCATGGATTCGACGATTCGTTTAACGACCGCTCAGGCGATTGTCAAATTTCTCGATCAGCAGTATGTCTCGATGGACGGTGTCGAGACCAAATTTGTAGAAGGCTTTTTCACCATCTTTGGACACGGCATTGCAGTCGGTCTGGGGGAAGCACTGGACTCCAACCCCGGCAGCCTGCGCGTGATGCAGGGACGAAACGAACAGGGCATGTGCCACACCGCCATCGCCTTTGCCAAACAGCACAACCGCCGCCGGATCATTGCTTGCGCATCCTCCATCGGTCCGGGCGCTGCAAATATGGTGACTGCCTGCGCCACGGCAACGGTCAACAACATCCCGCTTTTGGTGTTCCCGTCGGATACCTTTGCCTCCCGTCAGCCCGACCCGGTGCTGCAGCAGCTCGAACAGAGCAACAGCCTGGCAACGACGACGAATGACGCCTTCAAACCGGTTTGCAAATATTGGGACCGCGTGTCCCGTCCCGAACAGGTCATGACCGCACTCATCAACGCCATGCGCGTACTGACCGATCCGGCGGAAACGGGTGCTTGCTGCATCGCGCTGCCGCAGGAGGTGGAAGGGGAATCGTACGATTATCCGACCGATTTCTTCCAAAAACGCGTGCACCGCATCACGCGCCCGGTAGCGGTGGAAGAAGAACTGGACGATCTGGCAGCTATTTTGACGCAGGCGAAAAAACCGCTGTTGATTGTCGGCGGCGGCGTGAAATATTCCGAAGCCGGCGAAACGGTGGAACAGTTCTGCGAAGAATTTCACATTCCGTTCGGCGAAAGCCAGGCGGGCAAGAGCGCTTGCCGCTCGAGCCATCCGTACTGCCTGGGCGGGATTGGCGTCACGGGGACGCTCGCTTCCAACGTCATCGCGAAAGATGCGGACGTCGTGCTGGCCGTTGGCTCCCGTTTGTCGGACTTTACGACCAGCTCGAAGCATCTGTTCCGTCAGGAAGGCGTGCGTTTTCTGACCATCAACAACAACCGTTATCATGCTTATAAAATGGATGCCGTCAAAGCGGTGGGCGATGCCAAGGTGACCTTGCAGGCACTGGCGCAAAAACTGCGCGACGTCCACTATGTTTCCGCTTATCAGGGAGAAATTGAAGCAGCGAAGGCTGCTTGGGATCAGGAATGGGATCGCCTGGCAGATATTTCCTATACCGGCGAGGAATTTGAACCGATCATCAAAGCGCGCGATCCGCGCACCATTCCGGAATTTGTCCGCCTGACCGGCGGCGTCATCACGCAGACGGCGGCTTTGGCGGCCATCAACCGCACCATTGATCCGGATGCGACGATCATCACGGCGGGCGGTTCGCTGCCCAGCTGCATGCAGCGGATGTGGCGCACCGATAAACGCGGCGGGTATCATGCAGAATACGGCTATTCCTGCATGGGATACGAAGTCGCGGCAACGCTCGGCGTCAAATTCGCGGAACCGGACAACGAAGTTTACTGCGTCGTGGGGGATTCGAGCTTCCAGATGCTTCACAGCGAAATCATGACCATTATGCAGGAACGGCAGAAGGTCAACATTCTCATTTTCGACAACTGCGGATTTGGCTGCATCAACAATCTGGAAATGAACCACGGCATCGGCAGTCTGGCGACGGAATTCCGCTATACCGACGGACAGAAGCCCACGGGCGATTTGATTCCCGTCGATTACGCCAAAATCGGGGAAGGTTACGGCCTCAAGACCTATACCTGCAAGACCATTCCGGAATTGGTGGCGGCGCTCGAAGACGCCAAACAGCAAACCATTGCCTGCCTGTTTGATTTGAAGGTACTGCCGAAGACGATGACCGACGGCTACGAATCGTGGTGGAATGTCGGCATTGCGACGACTTCGGTCAAAGAAAGTGTCCGCGAAGCCTGCGAAGGCGTCATGACCGGACGGAAAGAATCCAGAGCGTATTAAAGGAGCGATTGGTATGGGAAAAGTATTTGGTTATCCGACGTTTGACGCCAACGGGGAACAGATTTTAACCACCTATGACAACGATTATCAGGCAATGATGATGGATATCCGCGTGTATCGGATGCAGCCCGGCGAAACCAGACTGTTTTGCCGCAGCGGCGAGGAAGTCGCCGTACTGCTCCTTTCCGGCAAGATCATCTATACCTGGGACGGACAGTCCCAGACGGTCAGCCGCGAAAGCGTCTTTACCGAAGGCCCTTGGTGCGTGCATGTCTGCACCGATCAGTCGGTGAAGGTGGAAGCGCTCGAAGCATCGGAAATTCTCGTTCAGTGCACGAAAAACGACAACGTGTTCCCCGGAAAGCTTTATGCGCCGGAGGATGCACCGTGGAATTATTCGAGCGTGGGGAAATTCGGCAACGTCGCCAAACGCCGCGTCAATACGATTTTTGATCACGACATTGCCCCGTATTCCAATATGGTGCTGGGGGAAGTGTTAAACGATCCGGGCAACTGGTCGGGCTATTTGCCGCACCGCCATCCGCAGCCGGAGACCTATTATTTCAAATTCGATCATCCGGAAGGATTTGGCGCAAGCTTTGTCGGCGATCAGGTCTTTAAGAGCGTGGACGGAAGCTTTTCCGCGATTCCGGGCGGCGAGTTGCACCCGCAGGCGGTGGCGCCAGGCTATCAGATGTACACCTGCTGGATGATTCGTCATCTGGACGGCAATCCCTGGCTGCAAACCGACCGCTGTGAAGACGAACGTTACACCTGGCTGCATGAAGCCACGTTTGAAGGATAAGGAGTAGGGTATGGCAAGAGAATTTATTGTGCCGGCACAGATCGTGTCGGGAAGCGGCGCACTGCAGGCAGCGGAAGAAAAACTCGGGAAACTGGGGAAAAAAGCATTGATCGTGACCGATCCGGTTATGCAGCAGCTGGGAAATTGCGCCAAAGTGGAAGAAGCGCTTGCGCATCAGGGCGTTTCGTATGTCGTGTTTTCCGGCATTACCGGCGAGCCCACCGACCGTATGATCGACGAAGGGCTTTCGGTCTATCGTGACAATGGCTGTGATTTTCTCATCGCGTTGGGCGGCGGAAGCCCCATTGACTCGATGAAGGCGATTGCATCGCTGGTGCAAAACGGTGGCCGCATTGCCGATTATATGGGGAAAGTGATTGATGTGCCGGTTCCGCCGATGGTGGCCATCCCGACGACGGCGGGCACCGGTTCGGAAGCAACCCAGTTTACCATCATCACCGATACCGAAAAGGACATCAAAATGCTCTTAAAAGGCGCGGTGCTGATGCCCGATTTGGCGGTGATTGATCCGCAGTTTACGATGACCGCACCGCCGAAAATTACAGCGGCGACCGGTTTGGATGCCCTTTGCCATGCAGTGGAAGCGTACACTTCCCGCAAGGCACAGACCATGTCCGATACCTTTGCGTTGTCGGCGGTCAAACGGATTTTCACCTATTTGCCGGCAGCATTCCACAATGGACAGGACGAAGAAGCCAGAGTGCAGATGTCCGTTGCCGCACTGGAAGCGGGGATTGCGTTTAACAACGCGTCGGTTACCATCATTCATGGGATGAGCCGTCCCATCGGCGCGCTCTTCCATGTGGCACATGGGCTTTCCAATGCGATGCTGATGAAAGAATGCTTGAGCTTTGCATTGCCGAGCGCTTACGATCGCTTTGGCGATCTGGGACGCGCCATTGGCGTTGCGGCTGCCAACGATTCCGATGAAGAAG
>CALXIC010000065.1 GCA_944388265.1 uncultured Clostridia bacterium
AGTGAGCGAGTTTTTGAAAATCTGTTCAAAGCCCAGGAATTTGATGATCCCGAGATTGACGTTGTCGCGGAAACGCAGACCACCCTTGTAAGGCCCAATGCTATTGTTAAACTGGATACGATAGCCGCGGTTCACCTGAATCTGGCCTTTGTCATCCACCCACGGAACACGGAACATGATCTGACGGTCCGGTTCGGTCAAACGTTCCAGAATTGCATCTTTACGATATGCTTCTTCGTTTGCTTCAATCACCGGTCTCAAAGAATTCAAAACCTCATCGACTGCCTGGATAAATTCCGGCTGGCTCGGGTTTTTTTCTTTTACCTGAGCAAGAATCTCGTCAACGTATGACATTTCACATCGCTCCTCTAATATTATTTCTACAACCTCTACTGCTCCATCGAACAGTTTATGTCTTTATTATAAAAGCAAGATGCAAGTTTGTCAATTTTTTTCTGCATTGGTTTTTTGAAATCAACAAATTAGTTGTTTTTTTCGTAAGTATTTCCAGCATTTTTGTTACGTTCTTGCAAAAAATGAATGCCGCTTTGCATTTTCATGTAAAACGGCATTCATAATTCATTTTATTTTGCGTATTACTCAATGGTACGGGCCGCCACCACGTCGACACCGGTCTCTAAAATGTTCGAAAGCACCACATCTCCCGTATGCACCGGCGCCTGCACCGTCACCTGATTGATGGCGTCCATGCAGTCAAATATTTTCGATTTTGGAACACCGCCAGCCGTCTTCACCGGAAGCCGGCACCACGAAGAACCGGTCACTGCTACCGTCGTGGTAATCACTCGGGTGGGCGCAGTAGCTTCCGTTTTGCCGTATTCAATCCCGCGTTTGCAGGTATAGCCGGTAACGGTCAGCTCTCCGCTTTCATCGGACACCGTCAGCCGGCATCCCTGCGGGCAGCAAATACAAATCAATTCCTTGGTCATTTTTCATTCGCCCCTTCCTGAATGCTTACCGTAGCCGTATGATGTCCGACAAACCACGATTTATCCAGCGTGATCTTTTCCATTTCCGCAGGAAGCATATGCGCTTTTTTGCGCGAGAACAGCACGGTGCCATCTTCCGCCTGCACCGTAATGGTTCCGCCGTGAATCACATGATTGACGCGGAAAAACAAATCGGTTTTCGCTTCGCCCGCGGTCAGATCCAGCTTCTGCGGCACCGTATAGGTGACACCCGGACCATTTTGCAGTTCCACCGGCTGATCGGTATGCTGATAGGGATAAAGGATATACTGCGCCGCAGATTTTCCGGCTTTCATGCTCTCCGCCGTCACAAAGTCCACCAGGTCGTGAACATGCAGCACGTTGCCGCAGGCAAACACGCCTTCCAATTCCGTCTGCATATCGTCAAACACAATCGCCCCATTGCTGCGGCGGTCGATGGGAATGCCTGCCGACTTGGTCAATTCGTTTTCCGGAATCAAGCCTACCGACAAGAGCAGCGTATCGCAGTCAAAGGTCATTTCCGTTCCCGGAATCGGGGCGCGGTTTTCATCCACCTTGCTCACGACAACCTGTTCCACACGGCGTTTGCCGCGAATATCAGTAACCGTGTGCGAAAGATAAAGCGGAATGTCATAGTCGTCCAAACACTGCACCAGATTGCGGTTCAGGCCGTTGGAATAGGGCATGATTTCCACGACCGCCAACACCTTCGCGCCTTCCAGCGTCATGCGGCGCGCCATAATCAGCCCGATGTCACCCGACCCCAGAATGACCACACGTTTGCCAACCATATACCCTTCGATGTTGACATAGCGCTGCGCCGTACCGGCGGTGAACACGCCGGACGGACGATCGCCCGGAATCGAAATGGCGCCGCGGGTACGTTCCCGGCAGCCCATCGAAAGCACAATGGCTTTTGCAGAAATGGCAAAATATCCATCCGTCGGATTGACCGCGTAAATCATTTTTTCCGGCGTGATGTTTAAGACCATCGTTTGTTTTTTGACGTCAATCGACGTCTCTGCCACCATCTGTTCAAACCGTCCGGCATATTCCGGTCCGGTGAGTTCTTCTTTAAAATAATGCAGGCCAAAACCGTTATGAATGCACTGATTTAAAATGCCGCCGGTAACATCGTCGCGCTCGATGATGACAATGCTGCGCACCCCTTCGTTCCACGCACTTACCGCAGCCGCTAACCCTGCCGGTCCGCCGCCAATGATCGCTAAATCATACTGAAACATTATGCTTTTTCCTCCCCTTTTGTCGTTTTACCGATCAAAATATAGGAACCGGCCTTATCCTTGCAGATGCTTTCCGGCGCTCTGTGCAGTTCCCGTGCAATGATTTCCACCACGCGCGGAGAACAGAACCCGCCTTGGCAGCGGCCCATCCCGGCATTGCAGCGGCGCTTGACGGCGTCCACCGTGGTTGCCGGAACCGGCGAATGCACGGCTGCTACAATTTCCCCTTCGGTAATGGATTCACAGCGACAAATGATGCGGCCATAACGGGGATCTTTTTCAATGATCCGCTTCTTTTCTTCTTCCGACAGTTCGCGGAAACGCGGAAAACGGCGGGTGGTCTGATACGAATCTTTTTCTTCCAGCACCAGCCCCGCTTTTTGGAGCATTTCGACCACTTCCAGCGCAATCGCCGGGGACGAGGTCAGGCCGGGAGATTTGATATTTGCCAGATGTACCATCTGATTGGTGACCGGCGAATAATGAATCAAAAATTCATCCTGTTCACTCTGCGCGCGAATGCCGGCAAAATTACGGATGGAATCGCGATAGTTGATCTTGGAACAGCTGCGGGCAGCCGCATTCCGAATAAACGCCAGCCGATCCGCCGTGACCGAAACGTCATCCTTGTCCGGTTGATCGACGCTGTCCGGCCCAACGATCAAATTTCCATGCGCCGTCGGCGACACCAACACCCCTTTGCCCAATTTCGAAGGACATTGGAACACCACCGTATGCACCAAATTCCCCTGCGATTTATCCAAGAGGTAATACTGCCCCTTGTTGGGCTTGGTATGATACGGCGGTTCATTGATGAAGGATTCGATGGTATCGGCATCCACACCAGCGGCATTCACCAGATACCGCGCTTCATACGATTCCGTTTCGCCGTTGTGTGCCGCGGTCACCGCAAACGATTCCCCGTTCCAGGTGATGCCGTTCACTTCCCGTTCCAGATAAAGCTCGACCCCGTTTTGCACCGCGACTTCCATCTGCGCGATAGCCAGTTCCCAAGGGCTGACAACACCGGCCGATTTGGCATACAAAGCACCCTTCACCGGGTTCAAATTGGGTTCGAGTTTTGCCACTTCTTCCCCGGAAAGGATGGACAAATCGGGCACGCCGTTTGCTACGCCGCGTTCATAAAGCGTTTGAATGGTTTTCATCTCATCGTCGTCAAACGCCAGCACCAGCGAACCGTTTTTGCGGTACGGCACATCCAAATCCTTGCAAAGCTGTTCCACCATGGCATTCCCCACCACATTCAGCTTTGCCATCTGGGTACCGGGCAGCGGGTCATACCCCGCGTGAACGATGCCGGAATTGGCCTTCGTGGTTCCATCTGCCACATCATTTTCCCGTTCCAGACAGCAGACGGACAACCGGTATTTGGACAGTTCCCGCGCAAGAGAAGTGCCGCAAATGCCGGCACCAACAATGATTACATCATACATGGTAAACAAATCCTTCCTTTAAAACTGTTTGGTGCATTCTACTGCACGGTGCCAATGGGAAACATAATCGTCCACCAATTCCTGTGGCATGGAGGGCCGATAGGTATTGCCCAGTTCCCAATGCTGCTGCACGTCCTCCAAATCTTTCCAAAAACCGACCGCCAAACCAGCCAGATAAGCGGCGCCCAGCGCCGTCGTTTCACTGATGATCGGACGATACAGCGGAATTCCCAAAATATCCGACTGGAACTGCATCAACAGATGATTGGCGGATGCGCCGCCGTCCACCCTCAAAGAAGTGAGCGAAACGCCGGTGTCCTCCACCATGGCGTCAATGACATCCTTGGTCTGGTAAGCAATGGCTTCCAAGCAGGCACGAATGATATGGTTGCGGTTGGTTCCGCGCGTCAATCCAAACATCGTGCCGCGCGCATACATATTCCAATGCGGCGCACCCAGCCCGGTGAATGCCGGCACCACATACACCCCGCCGTTATCCTTTACCTTGGAGGCAAAATATTCCGAATCGCGCGATTCGCTGATGAACGAAAGTTCATCTCGCAGCCACTGAATGACCGCGCCACCGATGAAGACGCTGCCTTCGAGCACATACTGCACGTCTTTGCCGACACTTGCGCCGATCGTCGTCAGCAACCCTTTTTTCGAAATCAGTGGTTCGTTTCCGATGTTCATCAGGGTAAAGCATCCGGTGCCGTACGTATTCTTGACCGAACCCTTTTCAAAGCAGGTTTGACCAAAGAGTGCTGCCTGCTGGTCGCCGGCGATGCCGCAAATCGGCACTTCCACGCCTTGAATATTGATCGTGCCATACGGTTCACTGCTCGAGCAGACCTTCGGCAGCATGCATTTGGGAATGTCCAGCGCTTCCAAAATGCGATCGTCCCACTCCAAGGTATGAATGTTAAAGAGCATCGTACGGGAAGCATTGGTGTAATCGGTGACGTGCACCTTCCCTTCCGTCAATTTCCAAATGAGCCAGGTATCCACGGTGCCGAACAGCAGTTCGCCGTTTTTCGCCCGTTCTCTGGCCCCTTCCACATGGTCGAGAATCCATTTGATCTTGGTGGCAGAAAAATAAGCGTCGATCAAAAGCCCGGTCGACTGCTGAATGTATTCTTCCATTCCATCCGCTTTCAGCTGTTCGCAAATTTCGCTGGTACGGCGGCACTGCCACACAATCGCATTATAAATGGGATTGCCGGTATTTTTATCCCAGACAATGGTGGTTTCGCGCTGATTGGTAATGCCGATGCCTGCAATTTCAGAAATCTTGATTTCACTTTGCAGAATGGATTCCAACAACACCGAATACTGCGACACATAAATATCCTGCGGCCGCTGTTCCACCCAGCCGGATTTGGGAAAAATCTGTGGAAATTCTTTTTGCTGTACTTCCACAATATTGCAATCGTGATCAAACACAATGCATCGGGAACTAGTCGTTCCCTGATCGAGCGCGATGACATATTTTTTCACCGAAATCGCCCTCCATTCTTTCATTCTTAGTTTCAGAATACCATAATTTCTGTGAAATTGCAATGAAATTTCGTTTTGATTCTTTGATTGTTTCAAACATCCTTCACAAAACC
>CALXIC010000066.1 GCA_944388265.1 uncultured Clostridia bacterium
GGTTCGGGCGCCATTCGCCACCCTGCTTGCCGTAATCCAGATAAAGCATCGACGCCACGGCGTCCACGCGCAGCCCATCGATGTGGTATTTTTCCATCCAGAACATCGCGCTGGAAATCAAAAAGCAGCGGACTTCGTTGCGCCCGTAGTCGAAAATACGGGTGTTCCAGTCGGGATGTTCGTTTTTCAGCGGGTCGCTGTATTCGTAGCAGAAACCGCCGTCAAATTCATACAGGCCAAACGCGTCTTTCGGGAAGTGCGCCGGCACCCAGTCCAAAATAATGCCAATGCCCGCTTCATGGCAGCGGTTGACAAAATTCATGAATGCATGCGGCGTACCAAAACGCGAAGTCGGCGCAAAATAGCCGGTCACCTGATAGCCCCACGACCCGTCGTACGGAAATTCCGTTACCGGCATCAATTCAATGTGGGTATACCCCATCTGCTGCACGTAAGGGATGAGCTGATCGGCCAATTCGGAATAGGTCAAAAAGCTGTCTTCCCCCTGCTTCCAGGAGCCCAGATTGACTTCATAGATGTTCATCGGTGCGCGCAGAACATCGCGGCGCGCCTTTGCCGAGCGGTAACGCCCGTCCGTCCAGCGGAAGCCCTCGATGTCGTAGACCTTACTGGCCGTTGCCGGACGCGTTTCCGCGTGGAAAGCATAGGGATCGGCTTTGTAGGAAAAAGAACCGTTTTCCCCTTCGATGTAATATTTATACGCGTCATAACGCTTGACATTCGTCAAAAAGCATTCCCACACACCCGGTTCGGAAATGCGTTCCATCTCCGGTGCATCGTTATAGTCCCAGTGCGTAAAATCGCCCACCACGCGAATGGATTTCGCATGCGGCGCCCACACACGGAACACATACCCGTTTTGCCCGTCGCGCGTTTCCGGATGACAGCCCAACAAATCATAGGCGCGATAATTTTCGCCCCGGTGAAACAGATAAATCGGCAGGTCCAGCGGAGATGCCGGGGGTTTTTCGTAGCTTTTTGCTTCCATTTTTGCCATAACTTTCTCTTCGCGAAGCGAAAACCGCTCGCTTTCCTCCAATTTTTCTTGAAGAAGAACCTTCTTCTATATATTCTTTATTATACAACAGTCCATCAAAAATTACAATAGTGTAATGAATTTGTAAGCAAGATTTGTAAGAATCAAACAAATTCGTTTCTGCAATTTGGGGGATTGCAACCGAAAACTTTGTCGAAGAATAAGGAATCGAAAAGAAAGTGAATTGACATTCAAAGAACTGCACAGTATAATAAAAAAATGTAAACGGAGAAGCATTGTAACCGGTTTCTCTCTCATCTCTCAAACTATTCCGAAAGGACTAAGGAAGAAGGATCATTATGAGCGAATGCAGTCACGATTGTGCAAGCTGCAAAGAAAACTGTTCCTCGCGCGACCCGAAAAGCTTTCTGGTTGCCCCGAAGGAAACCTCGCATATCAAAAAAGTCATCGGCATCGTCAGCGGCAAGGGCGGTGTCGGTAAATCGCTGGTGACCTCTCTGCTCGCTGCCGGCATGCAGCGCCGCAATGCGCAGAGCGCCATTTTGGACGCCGACATCACCGGTCCGTCCATTCCGAAATCGTTCGGCGTCAATCATGAACGCGCCATGGGTACCGATGAAGGCATTTTGCCCGTCTATACGCCGGGCGGTATCAAAGTGATGTCCTTGAATCTGCTGCTTGAAGACGAAACGCAGCCAGTCATCTGGCGCGGTTCGATGATTTCCGGCGTTGTCACCCAGTTCTGGAGCGATGTACTCTGGGAAGATGTGGATTACATGTTTGTGGACATGCCTCCCGGAACGGGCGACGTCCCGCTGACGGTGTTCCAGTCGCTGCCGGTGGACGGCATCATCGTCGTCACCTCTCCGCAGGAACTGGTGTCGCTGATCGTGACCAAGGCGATCAACATGGCCAACACCATGAACATCCCGGTGCTGGGTTTGGTGGAAAACTTCAGCTTTGTGGAATGCCCGGACTGCGGCAAGAAAATCCCCGTCTTCGGCGAAAGCCACATCGACGAAGAAGCGAAAAAACTGGGAATCGATGTGCTGGCAAAAATGCCGATCGATCCGAAGCTCACCGCTGCGGTGGACGCCGGACGGATCGAACTGTTCGAATCGGCTTATACCAACGAATTGTGCGATGCGTTTGAAGCGGCACTTTCGAAACTTCATCGCTCGTAAGCAAACGAGAATCCCGCGGCTTTTCGGCTGCGGGACTTTCATTCTTGCAATATTTTTACACAACTTTTAAAAAACGTGCAGTTTCATGGTCGTTTTTCCGTATTTCAAGGTTTCGTTTGCCTGTTTTTTTGGCAATCTACATCTTGCAATCTGCGGTTAAAACGCATAAAATAAAACAAAAGCATGATTTATTTCTCCGCTTCCGGAACCGGTACCATGCAATCCGGCTGCAGGAGTTCGTTTTTCGAAAGGCACGGGACTACCGAAAAACAGAAAGGAATTCGTATATGACAAAAATCACTACCGAACGCCTGACTGAACGATTGGAAGACAAATGCGCCCGCAGCTTCGGCTGTTCTCTGGCTGAAGCAACCAAACAGCAGCTGTACAAAACCACCTGTCTGGTGCTGCGTGACATTTTGTCGGAAAAAAATGCTGCCTACATGCATAAAGTGCATCAGCAGGCAGCAAAACGCGTTTACTACATGTCGATGGAATTTTTGGTCGGCACTTCCCTGCACAACAACGCTTTCAACCTCGGGCTGGAAGATCAGCTCAATAAAATTCTGAAACCGTATCACACCGATTTGGCAGAACTGTGCGGCATGGAACCGGACGCAGGGCTTGGTAACGGCGGCTTGGGCCGTCTGGCTTCCTGCTACATGGACTCGATGAGCACCATGGGCATCCCGGCTACCGGTTACTCCATCCGTTACGAATTCGGGATCTTCAAACAGAAAATCATCGATGGCTGGCAGATGGAATTCCCGGACAACTGGCTGGAAATGGGCGACGTTTGGCTCATCCCGCGTAAAGACCAGGCTTGCGAAGTCAAATTCGGCGGTCATGTGGAAGAAACCTATGAAAACGGCAAATACGTTGCCCGTCAGGTCGACTATGACACCGTGATTGCGACCCCATATGATCTTTTGATCTCCGGCTATGATTCCGAAGCAGTCAACAAACTCGTGCTGTGGAGCGCTTCCTCGCCGAAGACCCTCGACATGGCGGCATTCTCCCGCGGCGAATATGTCAAAGCGCTGGAAGAAAACACCATGGCGGAAGCCATCACCAAAGTCCTCTATCCGGCGGACGATCACATGGACGGCAAACGCCTGCGCCTGAAACAGCAGTATCTGCTGGTTTCTGCTTCGCTGCAGAACATTGTCAACAAACACCTCAAACGCTTCTCCAATCTGGATACCCTGCCGGACAAAGTGGCCATCCACATCAACGATACCCATCCGGCACTGTGCGTACCGGAACTGATGCGTCTGCTGGTCGACGAACACGGCTACGGCTGGGACGAAGCGTGGGACATCTGCTGCCGCACCCTGGCTTACACCAACCACACCGTCATGAGCGAAGCGCTCGAACGCTGGCCGGAACACCTCTTCCGCGAACAGCTGCCGCGCGTTTATCAGATCGTGTGCGAAATCAACCGCCGTCTGGTGGAACGCCTGTATCAAATTTATCCGGGCGACGTTGCGAAGATCGATTATATGGCTGTGGTGGCACACGGCGAAGTGCGCATGGCAAACCTGTGCCTGGCTTGTGTGCATAAAGTCAACGGCGTTTCCCAGCTGCACAGCGACATTCTGACCACCAGCATTTTCCGCGACTACTACAACGTGGCACCGGAAAAATTCACCAACGTCACCAACGGCATCGCATACCGCCGCTGGCTGTGCCAGGCAAACCCGGAACTGACCAAACTGCTGACCGAACTCATCGGGCCGAAGTTCATGGACGACGCTAATGCACTCGAAGATCTGATGAAATACTACGACGACGCTTCCACCCTCGAAGCGCTGCGCCGCGTCAAATATCAGAACAAACTGCGTCTGTGCGATTATGTCGCGAAGACCAACGGCGTCAACATCGACCCGAACTCAATCTTTGACGTTCAGGTCAAACGTCTGCACGAATACAAACGCCAGCTGTTGAATGTGCTCAACATCCTGCACATGTACAACCGCATCAAACAGAACCCGAACCTGGATATTCCGCCGCGCACCTTTATCTTCGCTGCGAAAGCTTCCGCCGGTTATATGATGGCAAAACAGGTCATCCGTCTCATCGACGCGGTTTCCAAACTCGTCAACAACGATCCGGTCGTGCGCGATAAGATCAAAGTCGTCTTCATCGAAGACTACAAAGTATCGCTGGCTGAAATCATCATTCCGGCTGCCAACCTCTCCGAACAGATCTCCATCGCGGGCAAGGAAGCATCCGGTACCGGCAACATGAAGCTGATGATCAACGGTGCGGTTACCGTCGGTACGCTGGACGGCGCAAACGTGGAAATCCATCAGCAGGTCGGCGACGACAACATCTTCCTGTTCGGCATGACCGCCGACGAAGTGGAAGCGCTGTGGAAAAAAGGATACGATCCGTATTCCTTCTACAACAACAACCACGAACTCAAAGCAGTGGTGGATATGCTCACTTCCGGCGCGCTGGGCAGCTATTTCCACGAAGTGCAGCAGTCGCTCTTGACCAACCGCTACGGCCAGCCGGACGCGTATATGACGCTTGCCGACTTCGCTTCGTATGCATCGGTGCAGGATCGCATCGGTCAGGTTTACCGCGACCAGCGCACCTTCACCAACATGTCTTTGGTCAACATCGCCAAAGCCGGACTGTTCTCGTCCGACCGCGCAATTCAGGAATACTGCGACAATATCTGGCACACCAAACCTGTCAAATAATTGTTGATGTGTACGAGATGGCAGGGAGTTCTTCCCTGCCATCTTTTTTGCGCAGATTTTGCTGAATTCTGACTTTCCCTGAAATGGAGTGAATATTTTCATGAGAATCCTTTATGACAGCAAAAAAGCCGCATACAAGACGCCGTTCGGATGTCTTGAACAGGAAGAAACCTGTACGATGCACATCAGCATTCCCTGTTCCTGCAAAACCACTGCGGTGGAAATTGTGTTCGAACACGAAGACGGCACCCCCTATCTGGAATTTGGGATGACGCTGCTGCAGCTCGACGCACTCTACGAAACCTATGAACGGTCCTTTTCGCTGCCGGATTGCGGGCTTTATTACTACTACTTCCGCATTCATACCAACAATTCCACCTTCTCCCTCTATAAAGAAGGCTCGCACAATACCAGCATGAATTACGGCGGCAAATGGCAGCTGACCTGCTATCCGAAGGGATACGATACCCCAAACGCCTTCAAAGGCAAAGTGATGTATCAGATTTTCCCGGACCGTTTCTATCAGGAAGGCACCTGCGATCTGACCGAAAAAATCACCCCCTACACCCTGCACGAAAACAAATCGGACATTCCGGTCTATTATCCGGATGAACACGGCATCGTGCAGAACAACGACTTTTTCGGAGGCAATCTCAAGGGCATTCAAAAGAAGCTTCCGTATCTGCAAGAGCTTGGCGTCTCGATCCTCTACCTCAACCCGATCTTCAAGGCGTATTCCAACCACCGCTACGATACCGCCGATTACCGGAAAATTGACCCGCTGCTCGGCACCGAGGAAGATTTTAAAAACCTGTGCGACGCGGCGCATGCCTGCGGCATGAAGGTGATTTTGGACGGCGTGTTCTCCCATACCGGATGCGACAGCGTCTATTTCGACAAATACGAACGCTTTGGCCATGAGGGCGCTTATCATCATCCCGATTCCCCCTACCGCAGCTGGTACCAGTTCCATGGAGATTCCAATAATTACACCAGCTGGTGGGGCATCGACACCCTGCCCTGCACCGAAGAGCTGAATCCGGATTACATGAATTTCATCATCCGTGACGAAGACAGCGTGGTGGCGCACTGGCTGCGCGCCGGGGCGGACGGTTTCCGTCTGGACGTGGTGGATGAAATCCCGGATGAATTCGTCAAGGAACTCCACGACCGGGTGCATCAGGAAAAGAAGGATGCTTTGATCATCGGCGAAGTCTGGGAGGACGCTTCCAATAAAATCGCATACAGCGTCCGGCGTACCTACTTCACCAACTCGGAACTGGATTCGGTCATGAACTACCCTTATAAAGACGCCATCATCAGCTTCCTGATGGGCTCCATCCCGGCCGAGACGCTCGCCAACACGGTCATGACCATTGCGGAAAACTACCCGAAGCCGGTGCTGGACTGCGTGATGAACTCCCTGTCCACGCACGACACCATGCGCATTCTGACGGTATTCGGCTGCAACAATTTATCCATGACGCGCGACGAAAAGGCCTATTATTCGCTCAAAGCGCATCAGCTGGATCTTGCCACCTA
>CALXIC010000067.1 GCA_944388265.1 uncultured Clostridia bacterium
GGGAATGTCCCGAGTCGATGGCAGCATTGCTGTCGTCGTTTGCCGAAGCGATGGCCGATGGGCTCAATCGTCCGCGGGAAATGTCTACAAGAACGCTTGCAGTGCCCGTCAATCGGGTGCGCAAACCGATGCAGACGCGCTTGTCGGATTGAACATAAAGAAAATCAGACCTTCTGTTTGGCGGTATAGACCGCCGGCAGAAGGTCTATTCTTTTTCGGGCATGATTTTTTTAATGGCAGGGTGCACGACCTTTTTTCTTATCAAAACTTGACAAATTTTTGGTTGACGGCAACGCCCGATGCTTTTATAATAGGATGTGACAACTTGTCATTTTCGGAGGGAATGTATGCCGACTCAAACGTATGAACACCTTCCGCCGGAGAAGAAACAGCGGATTTTGGCTGCCGTTTGCCGAGAACTGGCGCGGGTGCCGTTCGATCAGATTTCCATCAATCGGATCGTACAGGATGCGCAGATTGCACGGGGCAGCTTTTATCAGTATTTTTCCGGCAAGGATGATTTGTTTTTGCTGGTAACGGAGGATTTTGCGCGCTATTTTGACGAACGCACGCGCTTTCGTTTGAAGCAGCATGACGGCGATCCGTTTTTGCTGATTCTTGGTATTTTTGACGATGTGTGCAGTTATGGAAAGACGTCGTCGGACCGGCAGCTGTTTCAAAATTTGTTTGAACAGATGCGCCAGCGCACAGATCAGAAACAGAAAAATTTTGTGACATCCTTGAGCAAACAATATTGGCAGTATCAATACCCCAAGGAGCAAAAGGGCAATGGCCATGCAAAGCAACACCTGGCTTTTGAGATCCTTTGCGATCTTTTGTTCAGCGCACTGGTTCGCGTGTGGATACAGGGTGCTGCGGTAGATGAGGCGCGTGTACAGCTGGAACAAAAACTCTGGCTGGTGCGTCATGGGATTGAGCGGGAAGGAGAACAAACAGATGCTGGCAAAATTTAGTGTAAAAAAACCTCTGACCATCTTCGTAGCGGCGATTGCCGTGTTGGTCATCGGCATCATGGCGTTGATGGAGATGACGCCCGATTTGCTGCCGAATATCAATTTACCCTATGTGGTAGTGATGACGCCTTATCCGGGGGCAACGCCCGAAACGGTGGAAGAGGAGGTCACCAGACCGCTGGAGCAATCGATGGCGACGTTGGAGGACATCAACAACATCACCTCCACCTCTTCCGAAAACTATTCGATGGTGGTGCTCGAATTTCAGGACGACGCGGATCTGGATGTGGTCGGCGTCGACATTTCGGAAAAACTCGATCAGGTCACTCCAAACTGGGATGAGAGCATCGGTACGCCAGTGGTCATGAAGATCAATCCGTCGATGATGCCGGTGACGGTTGCGGTTGTCGATCAAGAAGGTACGTCGGTCACCGAGCTGACCGATCTTTTGAACAGCACGCTCATGAATGAACTGGAAGGCACCAACGGTGTGGCCAGCATCTCCAGCAGCGGGATGATCGAATCGGGCATTCATGTGACATTGTCGGAAGAAAAGCTTGATGCGGTGAATCAGAAGGTCATCGATGCCATCAACGATCAGTTTGCCGATTCGGAAGCGGAACTTGCGGATTCCCGCGAAGAACTGGAAGCGGGCGAAGCGGAGCTGAATGCGTCGGAATCGCAGATTGCCAGCGGACAGAGCGCTTTGGATGCGGCTCAAAGCCAGGCATCGGATCAGCTGGCCTCGGCGGGGACGGAACTGACCACCAACAAAATCACGCTGCAGCAGGCGCTGAGCGAACTAGATCAGCAGATTCAAGCGCTCGATCCCCAGATTTCCACGCTGCAGACGTCGATCGATACGATGCAGTCGGCAAAAGATCAGATGGATGCGCTGGAATCCGCCGTTGCATCGGCGGAAACGGAACGCGCATCGGCGTCCGCCCAGCTGACGGTGGCGCAGGCAACGCTTCAGACCTATGAGGATCAGATCGACGCCATCAATGAAGACAGCAGCCTGTCGGCGGAAGAAAAACAGCAGCAGATTGCGGCCATCACTTCCAGTCAGGATTACCTCGACGCACAGGCTTCGGTGACCGACTGGACGTCCAAACTGGCAACCGCGGAAGAATCGTTGACGGCGGCACAAGCAGCGCTCGAAGGATATGAAACGGCGCTCGGTATGACGGCGTCGGAATTGGACGATGCGATTGCAGAGGCACAGGACGGATTAAATCAGCTGCTTTCCGCCAAAACCACACTGCAAACCAAGCGCGATGAGCTGGAAGACGGGCTGATTTCCGTCAACGAAGCGATGACCGAACTGGAATCGCAGAAAAGCCAGCTGACTTATACCATGTCCGCCAAGGCATCGCAGTTGATTTCCGCCCAAACCGCGTTGGAATCGGGCAAACAGCAGATGGAAAGCGCCAAAACGCAGCTGGACACGGCGGAAGAACAGCTCAAAGACGCAAAGGAACAGGCGCTGGATCAGGCGGACGTCAACAGCATCATCACGATGGATATGGTTACCCAGATCCTCACCGCACAAAACTTCTCGATGCCGGCGGGTTATATCACCGATACCGACGAAACGGAATATATGGTGCGTGTCGGCGATAAAATTGCCGATCTGGATGAACTGAAAAATCTGGTGCTCTTTGATTTGGACATGGATGGTTTGGAACCGATCCGTTTGTCCGATGTGGCGGACGTCTTTGTCACCGACAATTCCGACGAAGTGTATGCGCGCATCAATGGAAACGACGGCATCATTCTTTCGTTTAGCAAACAGTCGAACTACGCAACCGCGACGGTTTCGGACAATTTGCAGGAACGTTTTGAAGAACTGAGCGAAAAATACGAAGGGCTGCACTTCACCACCATGATGGATCAGGGGGAATATATCAGCATCATCGTCGGTTCGGTGCTGCAAAACCTGCTGATGGGCGCGGTTTTGGCCGTGGTGATTTTGTTCCTCTTCTTAAAGAACTGGCGCCCGACGGTGATCGTGGCGTGCTCCATTCCGTTTAGCGTCATCTTTGCGATTGTGCTGATGTATTTTTCCGGCATTTCGCTGAATATGATTTCCCTTTCGGGATTGGCCATCGGGGTTGGCATGCTGGTGGATAACTCCGTCGTTGTCATCGAAAACACCTACCGTCTGCGCAGCAAGGGCTGCACGCTGATTCAGTCGGCCGTGTCCGGCGCCGGACAGGTCGCGGGGGCGATTACTTCCTCGACGCTCACGACGATTTGCGTCTTCTTGCCGATTGTCTTTATCGACGGCATTACAAGAGAGCTCTTTACCGATTTGGCGCTCACCCTCGGTTATTCGCTCATTGCCAGCTTGATTGTGGCGCTCACGTTGGTGCCGGCCATGTCGCGCGGGATGCTGTCGCGCGTGCCGACTGCGCGGGAACCGCTCATGGACCGGGTGAAGGCGCTCTATGAACATGTGGTGCGCTGGTGCTTAAAACGGCGGGCGGTGACGCTCCTCCTGGCGGTGGTCATCATGATCGTCAGCGTGCCGCTGGCGATGCTGCGCGGGCTGTCGTTTATGCCGACGATGGAAAGTACCGAAATTTCGGCCACACTGACCATGCCGGAGGGCTCCACGCTGGAAGAAACGGCGGCGGTGTCGGATGAAGCAATTTCCCGCATTCAGCAAATCGACGGCGTGGAAACGGTGGGCGCTATGGTGTCCGGCAACTCGGTGATGTCGTTCTCCGCGGCTTCCGCCTCGACCGATTCGGTGACGATGTATATCATGCTGGACGAGGATACCAAGCGCGGCGCTACGGAGATTACAAAAGAAATCAACGAAAGCTGTGAAGATCTGGACGGTACATTGGAAGCAACGGGCGCCAGCGACTTGTCTGCCTATCTGTCGATGGGCGGATCGGGCGTGACGGCGCAGCTCTACGGCAGTGATCTGACCGAAATGCAGGAAACCGCGACCAAACTGGCCTCCAAACTCGAAGAAGTGGACGGTTTGACCAACATCTCCGATGGTCTGGAAGATACCACGCCGGAAATCACCTTGACCGTCAATAAAAACAAAGCGATGGAACACGGCCTGACCGTTGCGCAGATTTACGCGGCGGTTGCCGGTCAGCTGAGCGATTCGGTGGAATCCACTTCCTTAAACTACAACGGGATGGATACGACCATTACGATTCAGGATGCGCGCCTGTCTTCGCTCACACCGGATGATCTGTACGCCTATGAACTGGAAGTAACCAATCAGCAGGGAGAAACGTCGACGGTGCAGCTGCAGGAACTGGTGGATGTTTCGCACACCGATTCCTTGAACAGCATCAGCCGTTCGTCCCAGCGCCGGTATTTGACCATTTCGGCGGAAGTCGAAGAAGGGTACAATGCCACGACGGTCACCAGAGAAGCGGAATCGCTCCTGGAGGCGCAGGAACTGCCGGCAGGGATGTCGCTGGAATTTTCCGGTGAACTGGAAACGATTTTAGAGTCGATGAAACAGCTCTTGCTGATGCTGTTGCTGGCGATCATTTTGATTTATCTGATTATGGTGGCGCAGTTCCAGTCCTTGAAATCTCCGTTCATCGTCATGTTCACCATTCCGCTGGCATTCACGGGCGGATTTTTGGCCCTCTTCCTGACCGGTCAGCAGGTGAGCGTCATCTCGGTCATCGGGTTTGTCATGCTTTCCGGTATCATCGTCAACAACGGCATCGTGCTGGTGGACTACGTCAATCAGCTGCGGCTGGATGGTGTGGAAAAACGGGAAGCGTTGGTGGAAGCGGGCAAAACCCGTCTCCGTCCGATTTTCATGACGGCACTCACGACTGTACTTGGGCTGGTGTTCATCGCCTGCGGCATTGGCACGGGCGCTGAAATGATGCAGCCGATCGGGATTGTCTGCATCGGCGGGCTTTTGTACGCGACGCTGATGACGCTCTTTGTCATTCCGGTGATTTACGATCTTCTGAATAAGAAGGAAATGAAAAAGGTCGATGAAGCGGAATTAAAACTCGTCGAAGACCGTTGACAAATTGATCAAAGAAATGTTCGAAAAGCAGAGAGAAATCTCTGCTTTTCTTTGATAAAGGGATTGATGCGCGGAATACTCTTTGCTATAATAAAAAGGATTGAAAAGAAAGGGGAAAAAACATGGAACAGATTCAAGAAAACAAGATGGGGACACAGCCCATTTTGCCGCTTATTCTAAAGATGTCGATTCCGGCAATGTTTTCCATGCTGGTGCAATCTCTTTATAATGTGGTAGACAGTTATTTTGTTGCGAAGATTTCCGAACAGGCGCTGACCGCGGTTTCTCTTGCAAACCCGGCGCAGACGCTGATGATTTCGTTTGCCGTTGGTACGGGGGTTGGCGTCAATTCGCTGGTATCTCGCCGGTTGGGGCAGCACAATCAAAAAGAAGCAGACGCCGCTGCAACCCATGGGGTCATTTTAGCGGTGCTCACCTGGCTGGTGTTTTTGCTGTTTGGCCTGTTTGCGTCCGGTCCGTTCATCTCTTCGACGACGACCAATCCCGAAATTGCCAAACTGGGCACGCAGTATCTGACCATCGTGCTGGCTGCATCGGTGGGTTGCTTTGTGGAAATTGCGTTTGAAAAAACATTGCAGGCAACCGGCAATATGATTTGGCCGATGGTTTTCCAGCTCACAGGGGCGGTCATCAACATCATTTTTGACCCGATTTTGATCTTTGGTCTGCTTGGTTTTCCTGCCATGGGGGTCATTGGCGCTGCGGTTGCGACGGTGTTTGGTCAGATTATGTCGATGATTTTGTCGATTGTGGTCATGTTTGTTGGAGAACACAAGGTGACGGTATCGCTGCGCGGCTTCCGTTTTTCGGGACGCATTGTGCGCGATATTTATGCGGTCGGTCTGCCCTCGATTTTGATGCAGTCCATCAGCTCGATTCTCAACGGCGTGATGAACCAGATTTTGATTTCCTTCAACGAAACGGCGGTTGCGGTTTACGGCATTTACTTTAAAGTGCAGTCCTTCATCTACATGCCGGTATTTGGTCTCACGCACGGCGTGATGCCGATTATGGGCTACAACTTTGGTGCGGCGAAACGCAAACGTCTGCTTTCCGCACTGTTTTGGGGAAGTGTCATCGCAACGCTCATTATGGTCGTCGGCGTGGTCATTTTTGCCGGTTTCCCGCAGGTGGTTTTGGGGATCTTCAATGCGTCCGATCATATGATGGAAATGGGCGTGCCCGCTTTCCGGACGATTGCGATCTGCTTTATTCCGTCGGCGTTTGGCATTATGTTTTCCACCCTTTTCCAGGCGATCGGCAAGGGCAGCAGCAGCTTGATTATTTCGGTGCTGCGTCAGCTGGTGCTGATCATTCCGGCGGCACTGATTTTGTCCCAGTTCGGCCTGATGTATGTGTGGTTTGCATTCCCGATTGCCGAAGGGATTTCGCTGATTTTCAGTATTTTGCTTTACCTGCGCGCTAAGCATACGCTCATTGACGTCGTCACTCATTGACGGCGTCTTTGCCCGTTTTTGCTGACTGATGAGCAGATGCCTTGCAGGGTTGCAAAAAAGAGAGGAATTTACTATAATATAAGCCAACACGTTTTTATAAAACAAGAAGACTGCAAACCAAAACGGTTTGTGAGATTGGCATATCAAAGGAGTACGAATGGAAGGAACTATGACGATTCCGGTTTTGGCGCTGCGCGGATTGGTGGTCATGGAACATATGACCATCAGCTTCGAGGTTGGCAGAAAACGATCTCTGCTGGCGCTGCGGGAAGCGACAACGACCGATAAAAAGATTTTTCTGGTAGCTCAGCGCGATTTGGACTGTGAGGATCCCAAGCAGGAGGATCTGTTTGAATACGGCGTGCTGGCTACCGTCCGCCAGGTGATGCGCGGACAGGATGGCGTGACGCATGTGCAGGTGACGGGGGAAGCCCGTGCGCGCCTGGTACAGGTGGTGGAAGACAATCCGTTTTTAGTGGCGGAAGTGGTTCCCGAACCGATCAGCACCAATCCGGGGATGACTGCGGTCGAACTGGAAGCGCTGATGCGTGTGCTGCGCGAACTGTTTGAACAGTACAATTACCTGCTGCCCAAACCTCTCAAAACGATGACGGCGGTGCATACGGAAGAATCGCCCGAACGGCTGTTTGAACTGATTGCCCATCACATGATGATGGAATATGAGGACAAGCAGGCACTTTTGGAATGCAACACCTTGGGCGACCGCCTGGGGACGCTGGTGCATATCTTAAACCATGAACGTCAGCTGCTCGAATTGGAAAAGAGCATCTACGATCAGGTCAAAGAGGAAATGGACAAAAACCAGCGGGATTATTTCCTGCGCGAACAGATGCACGTCATTCAAAATGAGCTGGGCGAAGGCGATATGGATGACGACGATGTGGCGGGATTGCTCGATAAGATTCAGGCAATCCAGACAATGCCGGACGATACCCGCGAAAAGCTCAAAAAAGAAGCGGAAAAGCTCTATAAAATGCCGCCCGGATCGCAGGAAGCAAACGTCATCCGCAGTTATTTGGATGTTTGTTTGGAACTTCCGTGGGACAGCGCGACGGAAGATACCATTGATCTGAAGAAAGCGCGTAAAATTTTGGACCGCGATCATTACGGATTGGATAAAGTCAAAGACCGCATTTTGGAAACGCTGGCGGTGCGCAAATTGCAGCCCGAGGTGAAGGGGCAGATCCTTTGTCTGGTCGGGCCTCCGGGCGTGGGCAAAACGTCCATTGGCCGCTGCATCGCTGAAACGATGGGCCGCAAGTATGTGCGGCTGTCGCTGGGCGGCGTGAAGGATGAATCGGATATCCGTGGTCACCGCAAAACCTATATCGGCTCGATGCCCGGGCGCATCATCAATGCTCTGCGTCAGGCGAAGACCAGAAACCCGCTGATTTTGCTCGATGAAATCGATAAGATGAGCAACGATTTTAGGGGTGATCCGTCTTCTGCGATGCTGGAAGTTTTGGACAGCGAGCAGAACAACGCCTTCCGCGATCACTATGTAGAAGTGCCGTTTGATTTGAGCGAAGTGTTCTTTATCACGACGGCAAACGACGCGTCTTCGATTCCGGGTCCGCTGCTTGACCGTATGGAAGTCATCGAACTGTCGAGCTACACCCGCGAAGAAAAATTCCAGATTGCGAAAAAGCATCTGGTCGCGAAACAGCTGGAAAAACATGGGCTCACGGCGAAGGATTTGTCCTTTACGCAGGGCGCTTTGTACGGGCTGATCGATTATTATACGAGAGAAGCCGGGGTTCGTAACCTCGAACGCTCCATCGGTTCGCTTTGCCGCAAGGTCGCGAAGCAGAAGGTGGAAGAGGGCGACGCATTTGATAAGGTGCGTCTGGCAGAAAAGGATTTGGAACGCTTTTTGGGACCGAAAAAATATTCGGTGCCGAAACTGCCGGAGAAGAATCCGGTCGGACTGGTCACCGGGCTTGCGTGGACGTCGGTCGGCGGCGAAACGCTGGAAATTGAAGCGGCGGTCATGCCGGGCACCGGTAAGGTCGAAATCACGGGCAATTTGGGCGATGTGATGACCGAATCCGCCAAACTGGCCGTCAGCTATGTGCGGACGATTGCCGACCGCTATGGCATCGATCCTGATTTTTATAAGACCAAAGATTTGCACATCCATGCACCCGAAGGTGCGGTGCCGAAGGACGGACCGAGTGCCGGTGTGACCATCACGACGGCGTTGGTGTCGGCGCTCTCCGGCATTCCGGTGCGCCGCGATGTGGCGATGACGGGGGAAATTTCCCTGCGCGGACGGGTGATGCCCATCGGCGGCTTGAAAGAAAAATCCATCGCCGCTTACCGCAGCGGCATCCAGACGGTCATCATTCCCGCGGAGAACGAACCGGATCTGGCGCAGTTTGATGCGGTGGTTCGCGATCATCTCCATTTTTGTCCGGTCAAGACGCTGGACGAAGTGCTGGAATTGGCGCTTGCCAAGAAGGCGGAGATCAAACCGCCCCATCATACCCATTCGGCAGCGGAAAACCGCGCCAGTTGCTGAGGTGAGACGATGAATTTTCAACAAGCGCAATATGCCGCGTCCTATGGGATATCCAAACAGCTGCCGGAAAGCACGCGGCTGGAAATTTCCTTTGCCGGACGCTCCAATGTGGGAAAATCTTCTCTGCTCAATAAATTGTTTCAGCGCAAGGCGCTGGCGCGTGTTTCGTCGGTGCCGGGCAAAACGGCAACCATCAATTTCTATCGGGTAGAGGATGTGGATTTTGTCGACCTTCCCGGTTATGGCTATGCAAAGGTCGGGAAAACAGAAAAATTGCGGTGGGCGGAACTGATTGAGGGGTATTTTCACCAGGACCGCAATTTTGCTTTGGTCGTGGAACTGATCGATATGCGCCATCCGGCAACCAAATTGGATGTGCAGATGGTGGACTTTTTGATCGAGAGCGAACTGCCGTTTTTGATTGTGGTGACCAAAGCGGACAAGCTGAATAAAACGCAGTTTGCGCAGCGCATGGCATCCATTCGCAGTGAACTTCCCTGCGGCGAGGAGTTGACCATCATTCCCTGTTCGTCGGAAAACGGACTGGGGATTGAGGAACTCCGTGCAGCAATTGAACAGGTATGCGGGGAAGAATGAGGGGGTAATCAATCATGGAGAAAAAACCGTTTGTCACCTTAGAACAGGTGAAGGAATTGGTCAAAACCTATCCGACGCCGTTCCATCTTTACGATGAAGCGGGGATTCGCGAAAACGCACGCAAAGTGCAGCAGGCATTTGCCTGGAACAAGGGGTTTCGCGAATATTTTGCGGTGAAGGCGACGCCCAATCCGTTTTTAATCAATATTTTGAAGGAATACGGCTGCGGCTGCGACTGCTCGTCGATGACGGAACTGATGATGGCGCATGCGCTCGGCTTTTCGGGAGAGGGCATCATGTTTTCTTCCAACGCGACGCCGGCGTCGGAATTTCAGTATGCGCGCAAGATTGGTGCAACCATCAACCTCGACGATTTTACGCACATTGAATTTTTGGAAAAATGCGCCGGTTTGCCGGAAACCATCTCCTGCCGTTTCAATCCGGGCGGATTGTTCCAGCTGAGCAATGGGATCATGGACAATCCCGGCGATGCGAAATACGGCTTTACCACCGAACAACTCTTTGAAGGTTTCCGTATCCTGAAAGCGAAGGGCGTCAAGCACTTCGGGATTCATGCCTTTTTGGCGTCCAATACGGTGACCAACTAGTATTATCCGGAGCTGGCAAAGGTGCTGTTCCAGCTTGCCGTGGACCTGAAAAAGGAAACGGGTGCGGATATTCGCTTCATCAATCTGTCGGGCGGCGTTGGCATTCCGTATCGTCCGGATCAGGAACCCAACGACATTTTGGCGATTGGGGAAGGCGTACACCGCGTCTACGACGAAATTCTCACGCCCGCCGGCATGGGGGATGTCGCCATCTACACCGAAATGGGACGCTTTATGATGGGCCCGTATGGCTGTCTGGTGACGCAGGCGATTCACGAAAAGCATATTTATAAAGAATATATCGGCTGCGATGCCTGTGCTGTGAACCTGATGCGTCCGGCGATGTATGGCGCTTATCATCACATTAACGTGTTGGGCAAAGAAGATGCTGTGTGCGATCATAAATATGACATCACCGGTTCGCTCTGTGAAAACAACGATAAATTTGCGGTCGACCGCATGCTGCCGAAGATTGATATCGGCGATTATCTGGTGATTCACGATACCGGTGCGCACGGTTTTTCGATGGGCTATAACTACAACGGAAAACTCCGTTCCGCGGAAATTTTGCTGAAAGAGGATGGTTCCGCACAGCTGATTCGCCGTGCTGAAACGCCGGAAGATTATTTCCGTACCTTTGATTTTTGTGATATTTTAAAAGATATTGATAAACAGTAATGAAAAAGGGTTTTCAAAGCATTTGCTTTGAAAGCCCTTTTTGCAGCTCATTTTGGCACAAATTTGACGCTTTACCACGAAAGTCGAGAAAGTATGCTCGGGGATAAAACGCCGAAAATATCGCCGATTAGAAGCGCTCGTAAGAAGTGAAAGAAAAAAGCCTTTCCGGAAAATCCGGAAAGGCTTTTTCGTATCAGCAATTAGCAAGTGATCTGCATGCCAGTTTCGTATTTCTTGTCGTCGATGACCACACGAATATCGTAAGTACCGGACAGACCAGCTTTGTTGATCGCGGTCTTGGTGTTACGTTTCAGTGCTTCTTCGCTCAAGCTGCTTTCGTCGAGGAAGGTACCAACACACATTGCTTTGAAGTCGGTCTTCGAGGTCGAAATGAAGTACTGATGTGCTTCTTCGCCCTGTTCGAGCATGAGCAGAACGAGCTGGCCTTTCTTGAAGGTCGAATGGAAGGTGAAGCGGTCGATTTCTTCCACCAGTTTTGCTTCGCAGGATTCCGGAAGCATTTCGCCGGACGGATCCATCGGGATGAGGGTTTCGTCTTCTTTCGTGACACCCATAGCGCCCAGAACCTGGCCTTTGCCCAGTTCAAGGTTGATGCAGTCGGTGTAGAGTTTGAGTTTTTCTGCACGATAGAAGTTGCCGTGAACCTTCAGTTCGAGTTTCTTCACGTCGTTGTCGAGTTCAACGGTGATCGCGTACAGCGAGCCGCCTTCGAGATCGATCGCCGGGCCCAGTTTTTCGGACGGTTCGCCGTCTTTGGTGTAAGCGATACCGCCGGAGTGCACCATGTAATGGCCTTCGTTGTAGTATTCTACGTTACAGATGTACGGGGAGAAGTAATCCGCACCGCGGTCTTTACCATATTCCCAAACCTGTTCGATGGTCATGTCTTTGGTGTTGATGCGGTAACGGACGCCGCGCGAATAGTTGTCTTTTGCCGGGAGATATTTTTCCGGATCTCTGGTGCCCCAGTGATGGTTGTCGAAGCACATGACGTCGCCGTTCGGGGTGATGACGTTTGCGTGCTGTTCATACTGCCAGCCGAAGTTGTTGCCGATCGGTTTGAAGCAGTATTTGTCGACGAATTCCTGCGGCCAGCCGCATTTTTCTTTTTCCGGATCGGTGAAGACTGCCGGATCGGTGATGACCCAGTTGAGTTTGCCGGAATCAAAGTCGATGTTGACCATCGAGTTGACGTGACGGCCCGAGAAGGTCAGGGAGTTGGTGTTCTTGTCATACCAAACAGCGTTGTTGTGGAACCAGTCTTCTTCGGTCCAGCTGCCGGATCTGCCGTAACCAACCGGCATAAAGTCTTTGTAATCCCAGGTTTTGAGGATTTCGCCGGTCTGACGGTCCACCAGGATGCACATATCTTCTACGGTATCGCTGGTCAAATCTTCGGTCAGGATGAGGAGGTTGCCGTCTTCCATTTCGAAGGAGTCATGATGGTAACCGCCCGGAACGCGGAATTCTTTGTAGATCTTACCGCACATGCTCATTTCGTAAAGACCGGACATGTAGTACGGCAGTTTGAGCAGACGGTCGGTACCGATCACGATGTTGCCGTTTTTCAAACGCTTCAGGTCGAATACGCAAGCAATGTTCAAATGCCAACGAGCGTCGCCGTTGTAGTCGTAGCCAACTGCCAGGTCAGCGCCAGCCGGGGAAACGATGATGATGTTGTCCTGCAGGTATTCAGCGGTGGTATCCATCGAGATGATCGGATCTTTGCCGTCGAATACGTCCGGAACGTCGATCGTGATCACGTTCGCATCGCCGCGGTATGCACGGATTTCCACTTTGTTGGAATAGTTGGAATAAAGGCCAACGATCGGGAGCACATGCACTTTTGCCGGAGCAAAGGTGTGGTAAATGTTGCCCTGCGGCTGTTTTTTGCCGAGCACGGTCACGGTGATTGCCACTTCTTCTTCGGTTTTGAAGCAGACAACGGCCGACAGCGGGTTGATGCCATACACGTTGTATTTCACCAACGGGTTTTCCAGGGTGTAGTTGCCAGCTTCGAATTCAGCCAGCATTTCCTGTTCTGCTTTGTACTGACGGTCAATGATGTGTTCGGAAAATTCGTATTTTACTGCCATATCATTTTTCCTCCAAACTTATTTATATTCCTCAATCATTTTCACGATTGCGGTTTTCTGCTGCAAACCGGACATCCGTTTGAGTTCTTTGCCATCTTTGAAGAGGATGATGGTCGGATAGCCGGACACGTTGTATTCGGCAGTCAGTTCTTTGTTTTCGTCAAAGTTTACTTTGAGGATTTTCAGATCATCGCCAAAGGTTTTTTCCACATCTTTCAACACAAAGCCCAGCATTTTGCACGGACCGCAGGTCGAAGAGAAAAAGTCTGCCAGCACCAGACCGGTGCCCATTTCTTCTTTGAATTCTGCTGCGTTGACTTCTTTTAACATAATCAAGTTCCTCCTTTATCCATTCAGCCGTTCCACGTAGTGGGAAGCTTCCTGTGCTGCAATAGCGCCGTCCGCACAAGCGGTAATGACCTGACGCAGGTTTTTCACGATGCAGTCGCCGGCGGCATAGATGCCCGGGATAGCGGTTTCCATGCGTTCATTGACTTTGATGTATCCGTAATCGTTGAGCAGACCGGTATCTTTCAGATATTCCGTCGTCGGCATCAAACCGATGTATTCGAATACGCCGTCGCAGGGAACGGTGGTTTCTTCGCCGGTTTTGGTGGATTTGAAACGAACGCCGGTCAGTTTGTCGTCGCCCGTAAATTCCAGTACATCCTGATAGGGATAGATTTTGACGTGATCCATCGCGCGCAGTTTGTCGCAGGCGATCGGGTCAGCCGTCAGGTCAAACATGGTGACGATGGTCAGCGATTTGACGATTCCAGCCAGGAAGATGGATTCTTCTACTGCGGAGTTGCCGCCGCCGATGACCACAACGTCTTTGTCACGGTACTGTGCACCGTCGCAGATCGCGCACCAGCTGATGCCGTTGCCGCGGAATTTTTCTTCGGTCGGCAGATTCAGGCAGCGCTGTTTGGTGCCGGTTGCAAGGATCACCGTTTTGGTGGTGTACTGCATGTTGTCTTCTTCGCAGATGACGGTTTTTTCTTCGCCGTGATCTTCGATTTTGACCACCGTGCGGTAATCGAATTCCACATTCAATTCCTGCGTGTGTTCGTACATTTTATAAGCGAGTTCCGCACCGTTGATGGTACCGACCCCGGTATAGTTTTGAATTTCGTTGGTATTGATGATCTGTCCGCCCGGTGCCAGCTTGTCCAGCAAAAGCACTTTCATGTTTGCACGGGCTGCATAAATCGAAGCGGTCATACCGGAAGGACCAGCGCCAACAATAATCACATCATATTGAGCCATTTTCAATACTCCTTTCTTATTGAACAACCTGTTCCTGATTATTATAAATCAAGAACAGGTTGTTTGTCGATAGCATGCGCTAAAATTTATTCAATTTTAGTAAACTTGACAACTTAAATAAACAAGTTGACGAAAGGAATACCAACGACAATGATGAGAGCAAGTTCAACCAGCGAATAGAAGCCGGCGAATTTGTAAACGTCCGTTGCTTTCAGCCATTCTTTGTTGGAGAACATCATTGCTGCAAACGGCGACGCTGCCGGAGTAACGATCGCGGAGAGCAGAACGAAGAAGATCAGCAGGGTGACAAACGGAGCTGCCGCCACACCAGTGGTGTTGCAGTAAGTAAGGATAACCGGCTGCAAAATCATACCGATTACCAAGCTGTTGCAGATGTTGGTGAGCAGGAAGGCGATGACCAGCAATACAATCGAGAAGACCATCGGGGTCATGCCGTTGAAGATCGGGGAAAGCACAGCGCTCAGGAAAGCGGAAACACCGGTGTTTTCATTGGTCAAAACCGAACCGATCAAAATAGCGGTTGCACAGAGGAAGAAAGTCGACCAAGCAAAATCTTTTTCCATGACTTTGGTGATCTGCAGCACCGGACGGCCGTCGCTGAGGATCACAGCACCCAAAATGGAAACGTAAATCAGTGCAAAGCCCAGGGAATAACCGTTGAGTTTTGCCATGATCGGAATGCTCTGCAGAAGGCTCGGAACGAGCATCAGGAGCACGTAAATGATAAAGGTAACAAACAAGGTTTTCTGGCGGGTATTCATCGGCGGGAGCGGGTTTTTCTGGAAATGTTCAATCGAAACATTTTTCAAGAGGGATACATCCGGACGCAGGATGAATTTGGTCACCAGAATGATAACAGTCAGGAAGATCAGGCCAAGGATGAAGCAGGTAATGAAGTAAGTACCATCATTGATGAATGCTACATCACCCGAAATGGTGCGGTAGTTGCTCAACAGTGCCAGGCCGTTGGACATATACGGCGGAACCGGGAAGCCCAGCATTGCAGCGATAACGATGAGGATGAGCATCAATTTCGGATATTTGTCGGTCTTTTTGTAGCCCAGTTCATCGAAGATGCCGTACATAACCGGCCAGAACAGGAAGATCGGAATGAAACATCCCATAAAGATGGACATTAGGTAAGCGCCTACGAGGATGACGCTGGTGAATACCCACGGACGACCGTTGACCATTTTCCGGGTGAGGAAGAAACGGCCGATGTAAACGGTGATTTTTTCATAGGTCAAAGCACCGGTGCCAACCATCATGAAGAACATCTGCACAACGGTGGGGTTGCCGAACCAAGAGCCCAGTACACCGCCCATCGTGCTGTAAGCGGTCAGACCGATAGCGCCCACGGAAAACAAGCTGGCCCACAGCGGGTCAACCGTGGTCCACAGGTACAGGGTTCCGATGAATACCCCCAAAACCTGTTCCCCAACCGGGGTTACCGTTTCTGCCGGCCATGGAATGGGCAGCAATGGAAAGATCACCATAATGGCGATGCCAATGATTGCATGAACAACTTGCATGTTCAGCTTGGACTTTGTTTTTGTCTCAGTCATTGTTTTAACTCCTTTTCATTTATTCTCTGTGTGTTTGAAATTGTTGTCGTTAAAAATACAACAATCAAGGTTAATAAAACAATACCATATTTTAATTGTGATAAAAATAACATATGTTATTTTTAAAAAATCGTATCTTTTTGTCAAAAAATATGTTAATATATGATAGAAGAAATGAGGTGTTTATTTTGAGTTCTGTGCAGGAACCGATTGAAGCCTTTTTCCCATATGGAAAACGAATGGTTGTCAAAAAGGGCGGAAGCATTTATAACTCGAATCGAGCGGACGATAACCGGTATGCTTTTTTTCTCGATTCTGGCTGCTGCGCATTATCCAGTTTAACAAAAGAGGGAGACGAACGCACCTATTTATATTTTCGTGAAAAAAGAACCATCGGCTTTGTGCAGCTGATGCCGGTATTGCATGAACGCCACAGCGAGCCGTCCTCCCCGTTTTTGATTACAGCAAAGACCGACTGCGTGCTGTATCGTGTGTCTCAAGAAATGTTTATGTATCTGCTTCAAAATAATGCGGAGTTCGGGAACTATATGCTCCGGGTTCTTTCGGAGAATTATTTGGATCTGCTCCACCGTTATCATGAAGCGCAGGATGAGTGTGCCACCGTACGTCTGTGCCGCTTGCTGTTGGAATATGCCGAGGAGATCAATGGACAGTTGGTGATGCCGTCTTATTTCACACATGTGGAATTTTCGCATTATCTGGGCACCCATGTCGTTACCGTCTCCCGCATTATGGCCCAGCTCAAACAGCGGGGATATATTGAAAAAATGGGGCATAAGATCATCCTCTGTGCTCCGAAGGAACTGCGTCAGCTGGTGGAGACCGGTATGAACTTTGATTTTTAAATTGCATAGAAAAAAGCCACGCGAAACCGCGTGGCTTTTTTGCTTTTGGAATCGATTAAAGTTTGCTGTAGCCGTAGCTGTTGACGATTGCATCCAGCGGTTTGCCGGCTTTGCAGTTGTGGCAGTCTTTGGCGTCTGCCAGTTCGAAGTCCGGAAGGTCTTTCTTCGAGAAAACGGAGTTGACCGGGTAGCCTTCGATTTCATCCACAGCGCCGAAGATAACCGAAACACCCTGCACGTTGCCGCCGTAAGCGGTGATGCATTTGATGCTCTTGTAAATGGTACGGCCGGACATGGCGGAAGCCAGGATGACCAGAACGTTTTTGCCTTTGATCATCTTTTTGATGTTATCGCGCACAACCATCTGACCGGACGAGTCAAATTCCGGGCTGATGACATAGAACGAATGATGTTTGTTGTTCGAAGTGACGCCAAGGCTCAACAGTTCCTGTGCCAGATAAGCGCCGATGACTTCGCAGCCGTCCATGCAGATGATGGTGTCGATCGGTTTCGGCGATGCAAATGCACGGGTCATTTCCAGCATATGTTCGTCGATGGTGTTGATCTGGGTCTGCAGATTGACGCGGTTGATGTATTTTTTGGACATTTCACGCGCAATGAGCTGAGCTTCAGACTGGCGCATTTTCAAAGTGGTCATGTCAATGTAATAGTTGACGTGAAAACGGTCGGAAGAAAAATGACCGGGAGTGACAGTTAAAAACAGTTCCGGATTTTCTTTGGATTGGATTTTCATCGATTTTTCCATAATGTAAGCCTCCTCGTATGATCGTCTTTCCTTTATTATAAAGGATTCGATAGTTAAAATACTATACATATGTTATGTTTTTGAAAAAACATTTTGAAATCAAACGACTTTCCGCCGCCAAGGTCGGCGTTTCAGGCAACATTTGGTGCATTAAAGCAGGGAACGGTACAGCGCCTTGATTTCTTCCACTGAAGTGTCGCGCGGATTGCCCGGACGGCAGGCGTCGGCATAAGCGGATTCCGAAAGGAAATCGAGATCTTCTTCTTTGACGATGTCTTTGAGGTTGGCCGGAATGCCCACATCCTGCGAAAGCTGTTTGACGGCATCGATGGCGGCTTTGCGGTATTCTTCCAGCGTCATGGCGTCCACACCCGAAACACCCATGGCACGGGCGATTTCACGGTACTTTTCACCCGTTGCCGGCGCATTGTATTCCATAACGGTGGGCAGGATGATGGCGTTTGCCACGCCGTGCGGGGTATCGTAAAGCGCACCCAGCGGGTGAGCCATCGAGTGCACAATGCCCAAACCGACATTCGAGAAGCCCATGCCGGCGACATACTGGCCAAGCGCCATGTCAGTACGGCCTTCTTTGGTGTTGGCAACGGCACCGCGCAGCGAACGGGCGATAATTTCGATCGCTTTGAGGTGGAACATATCCGACAGTTCCCAAGCGCCTTTGGTGATGTAGCCTTCAATGGCGTGGGTCAGCGCGTCCATACCGGTCGCAGCAGTCAGGCCTTTGGGCATGGTGGCCATCATGTCGGGATCGACGAACGCGACCACCGGAATGTCTTTCGGGTCTACGCATACCATTTTGCGGTTTTTGGCGGCATCGGTGATGACGTAGTTGATGGTCACTTCCGCAGCAGTACCCGCCGTGGTGGGAACTGCAAGGATCGGCACCGATTTATGTTTCGTCGGCGCAACCCCTTCCAGCGAAACGACGTCGGCAAAATCCGGGTTGTTGATGATGATGCCGATGGCTTTTGCAGTGTCCATTGACGAACCGCCGCCGATCGCGATGATGTAGTCGGCACCGGATGCTTTGTAAGCTTCCACACCGGTCTGCACGTTTTCGATGGTGGGGTTGGCTTTGATGTTGGAATAGAGTTCATACGCCGAACCATTTTGTTCCAGCACATCCAGCACCTTCTGCGTGACGCCGAACTGGATCAAATCCGGGTCGGAGCAGACAAAGGCTTTCTGAAAGCCACGGCTGTTGACCTCGTCGGCAATGGCGGCGATTGCCCCTGCACCATGATACGAAGTTTCGTTTAAAATGAATCGATTTGCCATAACAATCTCCCTTTCTATTGTAAAGTTAAAGGAATGCTTGTTTACATTTTAACAATTGACCGTTCAAAAATCAAGCGTTTTCGGACAAATGGATTCACAATTTACCGTGTCTGAAAGAATTATAAATATTTTTTCAAAAATAACATTCCTTTGCAATTTGTTCAAAATAATTTGCTATACTGAACACATTGCTCAAAGAAATGGAGGGGAAAATGGATGGATGCCAAAGTGACGCGCCGATTGGTCAATGTGTGTACGGCAATCGGCATTGTTTTGCTCATCATCTTAGCGGTAGCGGGCTTTCGCAGCGGGATTTTGACCAACGAAGAAAAATTGCAGGCTTTTTTGGATTCCTGCTATCCGTTTGGGCCGCTGGTCTTTTTGGTGATTCAGGTTGCTCAAGTGGTGATGTCGTTCATTCCCGGAGGGATTACGCTGGCTGCCGGGGTGGTCTGCTTTGGCCCGTTTGGCGGATTTTTCTTCAATTATTTGGGCATTCTATTAGGATCGTGTGTGAACTTTTTTTTGGCGCGCCGTTTTGGAAAGGAATTGGTGCGGGGATTGGTGTCGGACAAGACTTACGAGAAAACCAGTCATTGGCTCAATCATCCGAATTTTGACCGCGCTTTTTTTATTGCGATTTTGCTGCCGGGTTTTCCCGACGACTTTTTGTGTTTGGTGGCCGGACTCACGGAGATGAAATTTCGGCGCTTTTTGTGGATTTTGCTTTTGGGAAAACCGCTGACCATTGCGGCGTACAGTTTTGGGTTTACCGGGATTCAGGCGGTTTTTGAAAATTTTTTGGGCTGAATTTGAAAAAATGCTTGTCGAAATTTTGGGGATATGATACAATAAATTTTGTGTGAAAGGGGAAAATGAATTGGGGCTCATTACCACTTTTGATTTTATGATACTGGATGCCATTCAGGAGCATCTAAAGTGCGCATTTTTGGATTTTTTGATGCCGCTTGTAACCTTGTTTGGCGAACATGGCATCGTGCCGGTGGTACTGGCGCTGATCCTGCTCGCGATCCCGAAGACCAGGAAGGCGGGGATTGCGCTGACGATTGCGCTGATTTTGCAGGTGTTGGTGGTCAATCTGGGACTCAAACCATTGGTCGGAAGAATCCGTCCTTACGATCAAAATCCGGCGGTTACGCTGCTCGTTTCGCCGCTTTCGGATTATAGCTTTCCTTCCGGACATACATCCTGCCTGTTTTTGACGGCAGTGGTATTTTCCCATCGTTTCCCCAAAGGCAGTCTCTGGTTTTATCTGACGGCTGCGCTGGTGGGGTTTTCCCGATTGTATCTTTATGTTCATTTTCCGACCGATGTGCTGACTGGAGCTGTTTTGGGGATTCTTTGCGGTGTCTTGGGTATTTGGTTGGCGGACCGGTTGGTGAAATGGCGCAGATCGACCAAATAAAGGAGAAGGTAAATGCTTGATTTTTTCTATTCGAATCCCATTGGGCAGTTTTTGATGACGGTAGGCGTTTCGATGGTGCCGGTGCTGGAACTTCGCGGCGGTATCCCGTTTGGTGTTGCACTCGGTATGCCGATTCGTGAAGCCTTGATTGCAGCAATCTTGGGGAATTTCATTCCGGTACCGTTTATCCTGCTGTTCATCCGAAGCATCTTCCACTGGATGAAAAAACGCGGCGGAAAATTTGCCCATCTGGTGGAACGGCTGGAAGCACGCGCCCATTTGAAAGGGCAGATGGTGCAAAAGTACAGCGCCATTGGTCTTTGCATTCTGGTGGCGATTCCGCTGCCCGGTACGGGTGCCTGGACGGGTGCGCTGGTCGCGGCAATTTTGGACATGCAGCTGCGCCGTGCGCTTCCGAGTATCTTTTTGGGCGTCATCATTGCTGCGGTGATCGTGACGATCATCACCTATGGGGTAACCGCTCTGGTTTAAGGAATTGATATGAGTAATTTTTATGCAATGATCCTGCGGATGAAGCATATCGACCGCTGGGGACTGATGCGCAATACCTGGAAAGAGAATCTGTCGGTGCATGCGCTGGATGTCGCAGTGCTGGTACATGCACTTTGTCTGATTGGGAACGAGCGGTTTGGCAAGCATTACGATGCGGAGCGTGCCGCCGTTTTGGCGCTCTTTCACGATGCCAGCGAGATTTTGACGGGGGATCTTCCCACGCCGATCAAGTATTACAACCCCGAAATCCGCACGGCTTATCATCAGGTGGAACGCGTGGCAAACCGTCAGCTGGTGGAGCTTTTGCCCGACGATCTTCAAAAGGCTTACCGTCCGCTCTTTTTGACGGAGGAAGAGGATCCGGAATTGCTGAAACTTTTGAAGGCGGCAGACCGTTTGTCCGCCATCATCAAATGCATCGAGGAAGAAAACGCCGGCAACCGTGAATTTATGGGGGCCAAAGAAGCACAGATGCAGGCGCTTACCGAGATGCACCTGCCGGAAGCGGACGTTTTTCTCTCCGAATTTCTCGGGGCGTTTTCCAAAACACTGGATGAACAGTCCCATTCTTTGTGAAAAATACCCGCGGATTTCGCCGTTTTGGTTGAGTATCCGCGGGCTTTGTGTTATACTAATGAAAAGTATCGGCGGATGCTTCTGAAAGGGTGCATCCAATTTTCTTGAAAGAAGGAGATCTGCCGTGTCCGATCAGCGAAAAATGTTGGAACGAATCTGGCTGTTTTTGATGCGGATGGCGCTCTTTGTCTGTCTGTTTTTGGCTTTCTTCTGGACCTTTTCCATCGGGTATCCTTGGATTTTGCGCTTGTCCAGAACGGCTGCGGTCACGATGGTGACGTTTGCCGTAGCGGAAATGTGTTTGCAGAGTATCTACGGCGGATTTGCCGTCGGCAAGCAGCGCAGCAAAGCGATCATCAACAATTTGATTTTGGCAACGGGGATGACCGACGTCGTCACCTATATTCAGCTGTCCATCATGAATACGAACTCCCGCTTTAATTCGGAGTTTCATTTGGCGAATGCGTGGCTGCTTTTGGCCTCGTTTTTGCTTCAGCTCTTTATCATCACGATTTTCGCTTATGGCGGAAATGAAATCTATTTTCATTTTACACCGCCGGAAGCCTGTATCATCATTACCACTTCGCAGTACAGTTTGAATAAGATTGTGCCCAAAATTAAGCGGTACGGCAAACAGTATCAGATTGTCGATGTGGTGGATTACAGCTCCATTCAGGTGTACGACCGGATTTTGGCCTGCGATACCGTTTTCCTTTACGATATCCCGGTGGGGGAACGTGCGCGGTTGATTGAATATTGCTACGACAACCACAAAAACATCTATTATAATCTGGAACTGTCGGACGTGGTGGCGCTCGGCGCTCAGCACATCATGCTCGAAGATAAATCGCTCATTTGCGCGCCCATTCAGGAGATGCCGCTCGAACAGCGCTTTTTGAAGCGGGCGATGGATTTGATGCTGTCCATCCCGGCGCTGATTGTGGCAAGCCCGGTGATGCTTGGATGCGTGATTGCCATTAAGGCGTGCGATCATGGCCCCGTTTTATTTTTGCAGGAACGGGCGACGCGGGACGGCAAAATCTTTCGGGTCTATAAATTCCGCACCATGACGGTGCATGATCCGAAAGCTCCTCAGCAGTCGGCCAAAACGAACGATGCCCGCATCACCCCGGTCGGAAAGTATCTGCGTAAATTCCGTTTGGACGAATTGCCCCAGCTCATCAATATCATCAAAGGGGAGATGAGCCTGGTGGGTCCGCGTCCGGAAATGATGGAAAACGTCTACCGCTATACCAAACAGCTGCCGCAGTTTGAATACCGGCTGCGCGTCAAAGCCGGCTTGACCGGTTTGGCGCAGGTGTACGGCAAGTACAATACGTCGCCGAAAGATAAACTGATTCTTGATTTGATTTATATTCAGAAGTATCATATTTGGCTGGACATCAAATTGCTGATGCAGACGCTGCTCATCTTTTTGAAATCGTCCGACAGTACCGAAGGATTTTCGGAAGAAGAGACGATCATCGAATTCAAGCGCTTTGACCATTAAATAAAAATGCCCGATCCTGTGTTTCAGGATCGGGCATTTTTGATACCGGATTGGGGTTCATTCGAACAAACATCCGTTGAATTTGTAAATCTTTCGAGCCAGCCGGTAAAGACCGATGCCCACCATTCGTCCCGATTCTCCGGGGAGAACGGTTGCCGCACTGATGGATCGGTATTTCATGTGGTGATAGAGCTTCGGATTCTTTTCTTTTAACAGTCTCCAAAGCGCCAGCTTTTTCTGACGGTCCTCCGGCTTTTGGGAAAGCAGGCAGAGGATGGAGCAGATGGCCACCATCATGGACAGATAATTGAACATGTAGCGGGAGAGTTTCGGCTGGGTCTTTGCCAGTTCTTCGAGATCGCATACATCGAGCATGATGCGGGTGACCCGAAGCTGCTGATCCACGCGCTTGACCATGACGGCTTCATTGACCGACTGATCCTGCCGGCCGATGAAGTAGCGGTACAGGTCGATGTCCATGTAATAGATCGATTCCACATAGGGAAGCGGCTGGTAGACAAAGATGTTGTCCACGTAGAAGGTGTGTTTCGGCAGCTTCAGCCCGCTTTCGCGCAGCAGTTCGGTGCGGTAGACACACGAATGCATCAGCAGGTACTGCGACGGACGGAAGCGTCTGGTATTTTGCCAGGAGAAGATGGTGTTCACCGGGAAAACATTGCGGTAATTGATCGGTTTGCTGGTACCGTCTTCCACATGTTCATACACGTAGTTGGCAACTACCAGGTCGACCGGTTTTGCCATGTGCGCAAAGACGAGCAGCTGTTTCATCAATTTCTGAAGCGCATCCAGATCGAGCCAGTCGTCCGAGTCCACGACTTTGTAGTAAAGGCCGGTGGCGTGCGCCAATCCCTGATTGACCCCTTCGCCGTGGACGCCGTTTTCCTGATGGATGACCCGCACAATATCCGGGTAGATCATGGCGTAGTTATCGGCAATCGCACCGGTTTCATCCTTCGAACCGTCGTCCACCAGGATAATTTCCGCCTCTTTGCCTGCGGTGAGCAGGGTATCGATGCAGTGTGCCATGTACGCTGCGGAATTGTAGCACGGCACAGCAAATGTAATGAGCTTATTCATAGAAATTCCTTTCGGGTCCTGTTATTTTTGCAGTTCTTCGGATAGCGCCAGTGCTTTTTCCACAATGGCGTCCATGTTGTAGTATTGGTATTCCGCCAAACGTCCAATCAGGTGCAGTTGTTGAAAATGTTTGGAAACGGCCAGATACCGGTCGTACAGACGGCGGTTTTTCGGATTGATGATCGCGTAGTAGGGAATGTCCGGCGCCCCGTTGTAGGCTTTGGGATATTCCTTGACGATCGTCGTGGACGGCAGTTTTTGTCCCGAAAAGTATTTGAATTCGGTGATGCGGGTATAATCCTGATCGACGGTGTAGTTCACCGTGCCGTGCGACTGATACCATTCCTGCGGATAGGTTTCGAATTCGAATTTCAGCGAACGGTAGGGCAGCTGTCCAAACCGGCAGTCAAAGAGTTCATCCAGCGCACCGGTGTAGACGACACTTCCTTCGAACGGTTCTCCGTCGACGGTGATGGTGGAATGCAGTTCATCAAACTGCAGCACATCTTTGGCGGCGGTGTTTAAGCGCACCGTGATGTTCGGATGGTTTAACATCTTTTCGAACAGCACCGTGTAGCCCTCTTTTGGGATTCCCTGATACCGGTCCTGGAAATAGCGGTCGTCGCGGGAAAGAAAGACGGGTACGCGCGCGGTGACGCTCGGGTCAATTTCTTCCGGTTTCAGACCCCACTGCTTCATGGTGTAATATTTGAAGACGTGTTCGTAAACATATTCCGCTACTTCGCGAATTTCCGGTTCAGGATTTTGGCGAAGATCCAAAATCGTGATTTTGCGGTCGCTTCCGTAAATGTTTTCGAGCATCTCTTCCAGACGGCGGCCCTTTTCTTCGCCGAACGCGAGATAGAGGGACGTCAAGTTGAACGGAACCGGCATTTCCATATCTCCGATTTTTGCGACAACGCGGTGTTCGTAATCGCGCCATTCGGTGAAGCGGGAAAGAAAGTCATAGACCGGTTTGCTGTTGGTGTGGAAAATATGCGGACCATATTCATGGATCAGCACACCCGCGTCGTCCAAACGGTCGTAAGCATTGCCGCCGATGTGTCCCCGCTGTTCCAAAAGCAGAACCTGTTGTCCGTTTTCCGCCAATTTGCGGGCGGTTACTGCGCCTGCAAAACCGGCGCCGATGATGATTGCGTCATAATTATTCATAGTACATCTACCTTTTCCCCGAAAGAAAATCCTCTTTCGAGCATTCTATATGTACTATTATACCAGAACGGCCATAGGATGAAAAGCCCAAATCCTAAGGATTTCCTTAAAATCCCGATTCAGAATTCTGAAAAAATCCAAAAACAACCAAAAGTACCCAAAATGATGCACATTTTTTATTCTTTGCTTCAGAAAGTCTGGTTAAATAGTCCGCAGAACTTCCCGCGCGCAGTCAGCTTCGTTGACTTTTCCACAGAAGTTTGGTAAAATAGTGAAAATATTTTAATCATTTTTGGTTTATGAAAAAAAGGGGGAGTTTTACTCTGGACAGTCTGCCTGTGCTACTTTATGTGCTGCCGGTGATTCTGGTGGCCTTTTCCGCGTTTTTTTCCGGAACGGAAACCGCGGTGTCTTCGGTCAACCGTATTCGTATGAAGAACATGGCCGCGAATGGAGACAGCCGCGCGAAAAAAGTATTGCACGTATCGGATGATTATGACCGCACCATCTCGTCGATTTTGATCGGCAACAACATTGTGAACATCGCTTCCGCTTCGGTGGGAACGGTCATCTTTACCTACTGGTTCGGCGCAGCCGGATCGGTCATCTCCACCGCGGTGATGACGCTGGTGGTTTTAATTTTCGGGGAGGTACTCCCCAAGGCAATCGCGAAAGAAAATGCGGAAAAATTTGCCTTGGCGGTGGTCAACACTCTGGAAATTCTCATCAAATTGTTTACCCCGCTTTCCTTTCTGCTGATGCAGATCAAACGGCTGGTTGCCCGCAACAGCGGCGAATCGATGCCGAGCGTCACGGAAGGGGAACTCAGAGTATTGATCGAAGAAAGCGAAAATGAAGGCGTGCTGGAAGAACAGGAAAGCGATCTGGTTCGTTCCGCGCTGGATTTTGACGATACGACGGTTGAAGAAATTTTGACGCCGCGTGTTGATGTGTCCGCACTCGATATCGAAGACGATGTGGCGTCCATTCAGGAATTCTTCTTTCATACCGGTTATTCCCGCATCCCCGTCTATGAAGAAAACATCGACCATATTTTGGGGATTTTGCACTGCAAAGACTTTTTTGAAGCGCAGGCTGCCGGCGATACGATGAATTTGCGCAGCATGCTGCGGAAGGTTTTGTATGTGCCGCCGCAGATGCACATTTCGGAACTGCTCAAAAAGATGCAGCAGACCAAGGCGCAGATGGCGGTTGTTGTCGACTCCTACGGCGGAACGCTTGGGATTGTCACGCTGGAAGACATCATTGAGGAATTGGTCGGCGAAATCTGGGATGAAAGCGATGAGGAAGAGATCCGCCTGATGCAGATCAGCAAGCATTGCTGGCGGGTTGCCGGTGTCTTGGCGGTCGTGGATTTTCTGGATGAAATTGATTATCACTGTCTGGAAAAAGAACGGGACGAGCTTCCGGTATCCTTTGCCGCATGGGCGCTGGATATTTTCAAGCATATTCCCGAAGTCGGCGAACATTTTTGCTGGCACGATTTGCAGATGACGGTGCTTTCGGTGTACGAACAGCGCATTCGTTTGATGGAAGTCAAGCAGCTCGATCCGCCCAAAACGGAAGAGGAAGAAGACTCCTAATAAATGACGATAAAAAAACATCTTCCCTGAGAACAGGGAAGATGTTTTTGTTTGTTTTGATTTTTTTTAAAAATACCATTCTTTTAAATAGCCAAGTGTGACTAAAACAACAAAGGCTAAAATGGAATAAAGAATGATCCGTTTGACGGACGGCTGACCGTTTTTGTTGTTGGAATCCTTCATCTTATTTTCCTCGGTTTCGGTTGGACGCCATTTGATGTACCTGGCGGTTGTGTTTGCGGATGACGGCCGGATCGGTGATGCGCACTGCATCGATTACCTTGCTGATTTCCATGGGATTCGCGTTGCTGCGCGCGTGAAAGGACGATTGCTTGAGGAATGCGTCCAAGCGATCCAACGTGATGACCGGCAAATTTTTGGGAATATTTAAATAGATGTCTTTTGCCGAAAAAACAACCAAACCGGAAACCAAAACGTTTTTGAGACCGGCTTTGCGCAGATGGTGCGTCAGACAGTCAGTGTGCGCTTTGTTTTGCATCAGCGGGTTGTACACGCGGTTTTGTTTGCTGCCGATTTCCTGTTTCCAGTAGTCTTGGCGTTCGTCTCCGTAAAGCACGCCGGAAATGTGCTTGGTTTCAATGACCAGTACGCCGAAATCGCCGATCAGCAGATGGTCAATCTGGGTCGTTTTATCGTAAAGCGGAAGATAGACGTTGTTTTTGACGATCCATCCATAACGAGCGGCGATTTTTTTCAAGCGGGATGCAACGGCAAGTTCTCCGCTTTTGCCGAGGGCGTCGGTAGCCGATTCTTTTTGTTTTTTGTGCAGCAGATAAAAAATCACATAAAGGATCATCGCTGCGATGATAACCGATGCCACAATCGTATAGAGCATTTGTTGTTCCATGAAGTTTCCTCCTTTTTCTTCTATTATTTTAACGGCAATGGAATAAGATTGCAATTTGCGGTACATAATATTCATGAAAAATTTTCAAACACAGGAGGATCTCCATATGTGGGATAAAATTGCTTTGGCATTGGTCATCATTGGTGCGCTCAACTGGGGACTGATCGGCATTTTTTCGTTCGATTTGGTCGCCTGGATTAGCGGTGGTTCTACGGCTTGGCTGGCGCGCATTATCTATACACTGGTTGGCCTGGCTGGTTTGTGGTGCATTTCTCTGCTGTTTCGGCGGGATGCGCTGGATAGCTGATGCAAATAAAAAATGCCGGACCAATGGTCCGGCATTTTTCTTGATTCTTACAGTTTGCTGACAACCGACTGCGTGTCCTGTGCAATCGCCAGTTCTTCGTTGGTCGGAATGCAGTAAACTTTGACTTTGGAGTCTTCGGTGGAAAGCAGCGCTTCCGCACCGTGGGTAGCGGCGTTGACTTCGTCGTTCAGTTTGACGCCAAGCAGCTCCAAACCGTCGCAAATACGCTGACGGATGTCGCTCTGGTTTTCGCCAAGGCCTGCGGTGAAGACGATCGCGTCTACACGGCCCAGCGCCATCGCGAATGCGCCGATGAACTTCTGAATCTGGTAAACCAGCATTTCATGAGCCAGATGTGCGCGCGGATTGCCTGCTTTTTCAGCAGCAGCAACGTCGCGGTCATCGCTCGAAACGCCCGAAATGCCCAAAAGACCGGATTTCTTGTTGAAGAGGGTATCCATTTCTTCTGCGCTCAGGTTTTCCTGTTTTTCAATGAAGGTAACGACCGACGGGTCCAGCGCCCCGGTGCGGGTGCCCATCATGAAACCGTCCAGCGGGGTGAGACCCATGGTGGTATCGATGCATTTTCCGCCGTCCACTGCGGTGATGGAAGAACCGTTGCCGATGTGGCAGGTGATGATCTTCGTGTCTTTTGCGTCTTTACCCAGCAGTTCGATGCAGCGTTTGGAAACGAAGCGGTGCGAAGTGCCGTGTGCGCCGTAGCGGCGGATGTTGTATTTGGTGTAATATTCGTACGGAATCGCGTACATATAGGCTTTCGGCGGCATGGTGGAATGGAACGCCGTGTCAAATACGGCAACCTGCGGAACGTCTTTGCCGAGCACTTCCTGGCAGGCTTTGATGCCCTGCACGTGCGCCGGGTTGTGGAGCGGAGCAAGCGCGCCCAGTTCTGCGATGCCCTGCAGCACTTCGTCGTTGATGAGTTCCGGTTCACAGAAGCGCGAGCCGCCCTGCACCACACGGTGGCCGACTGCCGAGATTTCGCTCAGCTCTTTGATGACGCCGACTTCCGGATCCAGCAGCGCTTTGATGACGCGGTTGAATGCGTGGGTGTGGTTGGGGGAGGGTTCTTTGTCGCCGTAGGATCTGCCGTCGGCAGTTTTGTGAGAGAAGTTGCCTTCTTCCAAGCCGATTCGTTCGACGTTGCCTTTCGCGACCATCTGTTCGGTTTCCATATCAATCAGCTGATATTTGAGCGAAGAACTGCCGCAGTTGATGACGAGTACTTTCATGTTTTTACATCCTTCCAATGATTCTTTGTTTGCGGAATATCCGGTTTGTGCGCTTGACAGCGCAAGCCGACCGCGTATAATAAAATAATAATACTTCGCTTGCAATTTTGCAAGTATTTTTCCAAAAAAGCAGGAGGTTGACGATGAAACTTGGCGGTGTGATTGCGGAATACAATCCCTTTCATCTGGGACACGAATGGCAGCTGCGGCAGATGCGCGAAGCGGGCGTGACCCATTTGGCGGTGGTGATGAGCGGCAATTATGTGCAGCGGGGCGAACCGGCGATTTATTCCAAGTGGGTGCGCGCACGTGCCGCGGTGGAAAGCGGCGCCGATTTGGTCGTGGAATTGCCGACTCCTCACGCCATGGCGCCGGCTGCCGATTTTGCACGCGCCGGGGTAGCGGCGCTGGCAAGGCTTGGCGTGGACGAATTGTGGTTTGGGAGCGAATGCGGCGATCTGGAAGCGCTCAAAGAAACGCTCGAACTTTGCATCTTCGCCGAACAAAACGAGGCACTGCAGCAGACATTGGCGGAAGGCAACGGTTTTCCCAAAGCACGGGAACTGGTGTTGCAGAAGTTATTCGGCGACGACCGGCTGGATATTCTGCGCGGCCCCAATAATCTGCTGGGACTGGAATATCTGCGCGCGGCGCAGTCTTCCGGTACGCGCATGATGTGCAAAACGCATACCCGCCAAGGTGCCCAGCACGACGGCAGCCCGGAAGGGGATTTTGCATCCGCTTCCTGGATTCGGGAACAGATTCGCACCAATGGGCTGGATGCGGCAAAGGCGTATTTGCCGGTGCGCGCCTATCGGCTGGATCATGCAGAGGAGCTTTCGGGCAGCGGCCCGACGGATGCGAAGAAATTGGATTTGCTGCTCTTGGGGGCGCTTTCCCAAACGGATGAAGAAACCCTTCTTTCCATTGCCGGTGTCGGCGAAGGACTGGAAAACCGTATATTAAAGGAAACGGCCACCTGCCAAACGCTGGAAGAATGCGTGACGGCGATTTCCAGCCGCCGGTATACCAAGGCGCGGATTCGGCGCATTTTGATGAATTTGCTTTTGGGAATCCGTGCGGGCGAATACCCCAAAACGCCGCAGTATCTGCGCATTCTGGCGATGAACGAACGCGGGATGGAAATTTTGCGGCATGCCAAAAGCCTCGACACCATGCCGGTGCTGCCAAAATTCGCCGATTTGGTGAAAAAAGGGTATTCGGAAGCCAAACTGGAAGTGCGCGCAACCGATCTCTATGGAATCATGCAGCCGTCGCCGCAGCCGCGCGGACGGGAATTTACCGAACAGGTCGCGGTGCTGCACCGCGATTAAAAATACCGCCGAAACCAAATGGTTTCGGCGGTATTTTTTCGAGAAACAGCGGCTTTTTTCAGGATGTTTAGAAATCTGAATAGTTTCTGATGAATTCTTAAAAACCCGGATTTTAGGGAAAAATTGTGATAAGATAAAACTGGATTCAAGAGATGCAGCGAAAGTGCGGATGCTTGAAAAGCTTCTCGTCCGCTGCTTTCGTTTGATGGATAGAAAGAAGGCGTTATCATGAAATTGTCCGCTTTGCTCGAAGGGATTTCCTACTTTTGGATGCAGCAGTCCGGGGATCCGGATTGCACGCAGATTTGTTTTGACAGCCGCAAGGTGCAGCCCGGGGCGTTGTTCGTCTGCATCAAGGGCGAATTTTCGGATGGACACCGGTATGTGGAGGAAGCCATTCGTGCCGGCGCCTGCGCGATTGTGTGCGACGGCGTGTTTTCCCTTGCACAGGTTCCGTCCAGAGTGGCGGTTGTGCGCGTAGCCAAGGCGAGACAGGCGCTGGCAGTGCTGGCGGCAAACTTTTATCACCATGCCGACCGCCGGTTAAAACTCATCGGGGTCACCGGCACCAACGGCAAAAGCACCAGTGTGACGTTTTTGTAGTCGATTTTGCAGCAGGCCGGAAAGAAAACCGGCTTGATCGGCACCATTGAAAACGATACCGGAAAACGCCGCTTCCCCTCCGGCATGACCACGCCGGAAGCGACGGATCTTCAGCAGCTGTTTGCGGAAATGGTGGACGCCGGCTGTGAATACTGCGTGATGGAGGTTTCTTCCCATGCTTTGGCGCAGGACCGCGTCTATGGGCTTACATTTGAAGTAGGGATTTTCACGAATCTCACCCACGATCATTTGAAATTTCACCGCACCTTTGAGCAGTATTATCAGGCCAAGTACCAGCTGATGCGTCAAAGCAAACATTGCGTGGTGCAGGTGGACGACCTTTACGGCCGCCGGATGGTCAACGAACTGCGGGAAGAGGGCGCTTCGCTCACAACGGCGGCACTCGATCACCAAGCGCATTTTCAGGGCAGCGGTGTGGTGATGGAACAAACCGGAAGCAGCTTTTTCTGCAACGGGGAAGCGTATTCCATCCGCATGCCCGGACGGTTTAACGTTTCCAATGCGCTGGGATGTATTGCGGCGGCTCGGCTGCTAAACATTCCGGCTCCCGTCATTCGTGCAGGGATTGCCGACGTGCAGGTCGCCGGACGGATGGAACGGGTCTTTTCCGGACAGTTTCCGTTTGAAATCTTCATCGATTTTGCGCATACGCCCGACGGATTGCAAAAAGCGCTGGAAACGGTTCGCCTGTTTACCGAAGGCCGCGTGATTGCGGTTTACGGAAGCGGGGGCGATCCCGATCCAGAAAAACGGGTCGAAATGGGACGAATCGGCACAGCATTTGCAGACATTGCGGTCTTTACCTCGGACAACCCCAAAGACGAAAATCCGATGCAGATCCTGTATCAGATGGCATCGGGAGCGGAAACGAAGAACTATCAGCTGATTCCCGATCGTGCGGAAGCGATTGCCTGGGCGATTGCAAATGCCCGTCCCGGAGATACCGTATTGCTGGCGGGAAAGGGTCACGAAACCTATCAGTGGACCAAAGAAGGCCGTGAACCGTTCAGTGAACGCGAACAGATTGCCTCCTGCCTGCGTCCCAACCGCGTGTTTCCGTGGTTCTTCCACAAAAAGAAATTATACAATTAGTATAATACAGATCGTATAAAAAAGCGCCGTGAAAAACGGCGCTTTTTTGATAGGTTTGATTTTGTTTGATGGGACTTAAATCATATCTTTGCGCAGATGCACTTTTGCCGGAAGCAGCTTGTCGGTCAGCAGGTTTCTGGTTTCCAGTGCGGTATCGCTGGAAACATCCCGCTTGGGCAGTACCAATACGCGTCCCGATTCCAGATAGAGGTAGAAAAATTCTTTGGATTCTCTGGCGGAGTCCACGTCCTCCCATTCGTAATGATCGAATTTTCCGTTTCTCGCACAGACCACCTGTTCGTCGGACAATAAAATGCGCTGCCGCACGTTTTTCGGCAGTTTGGGATCTTTTGCCGCTGAATTGATTTTTTTGGCGGTGGACACCACAAAATAAATGGGGTAGGCCAGGCAAAGCAGAAATAAAACGCTCAGCGTATTGAGCGCGTGAATCCAAATGAGTCCCACAATGCCGATGAGCACAATTAAAATCAATAACGGCACGGTAAAGCGCATACGAAAATACGCGTTGTAGGTCATGGCTTTTTTCAAATCCTGTGGGGTAAAGTCGCTTTCATAGCAGAGATCTTTCATCGGCGTGTCATCCTTTCTGCACAAAATGAGCCGCTTGTGTAACCTTAATATAGCATGAATGGACAAAAAAAGCAACGAAAGAGGGAGTGTTTTTTACTGTCAAAAAATCCCCGAGGTTTATTCAGAAATCATTTACATTTTTATGGAAAAACGCACTTGACAATCCATTTTGAGAGTGTTAAAGTATATTTAGCACTCAGAGATGAAGAGTGCTAAAACGATGCAGGTCTTTCAACACATACAGAAAGGAGGCAATGGCAGATGGATCTGGACAAACGGAAACTTCGTGTTCTGAAAGCAGTGGTCGACGCGTACATTCGTACCGGCGAGCCGGTGGGTTCCAAAGCGGTCATTGCCTATTCCGATCTGAATGTTTCTTCGGCAACGATTCGAAACGATATGGCGGCGCTGGAAAAAATGGGATTTTTGGAACAGCCGCATACGTCGGCCGGACGCATCCCGTCCTATCTGGGCTATCGGTTTTATATTCAAAAGCTGATGAGTCCGCAGATTTTGTCCGACCGCCAGAAACAGGAATTGGACGAACGCCTCAGCGTCGGCGATACGATGGAAACCGTGGTGGAAAATGCGGCGGAAGTCTTGTCCGATGTGACCGGTTTGGCCGTGGTGAATAAAACCAACCTGTTAAACTTTTCGGTGATTACCAAAGTGGAAGTCATCCCCGCCGGGCGCCGGCTGTACGCGCTTTTGATGATTACTTCGACCGGGTCGATGAAAAATAAGCTGTGCCGGCTGAAGATGGATCTTTCCGATGAACAGCTGCGCTGCTTTGCGGATTGTCTGAGTAAGAATCTGGTGGGCATCAACGTTGGGGAACTCACACCCGGCAGACTCCAAAATATGGCGATCGCGCTGGGCAGCTATATGATGGCGCTTTCCCCGCTGTTGTATACCGTCTATCAGCTGGGCGAGGAGCTTGGCCGCGAGGATGTCAACATTCGCGGAGAGCAGCATCTCTTGGCGAACAAGGGCTTCAACACCGAAGAAATGGTGCGCTTTATCAGCGGACGGCAGGAAATCGCCAATCTGTTAAACGGTGCGTTCGGCGGCATTCGGGTGTTGTTTGGAAAAGAGGACGACAGCTTTGCCGTATCCAATTCGTCGATGATTGTAACCCCTTATATGATCGGCAATGAACCGGGCGGATCGTTTGGAATTATCGGACCGTTGAGACTGGATTACGCCAAGATGATTCCTTATGTGCAGTATTTTTCCGAACGCCTCAACAAGCAGCTTGACAGCGTATTGGAAAAAGAAGCGCCGAATGAATTGGAAAGGGAGAATTCTTAAATATGGATACCAAAGAAACGAAAGAACAGGAATTGAAGCAGGAAGAGACCGCTGCGGCAGAACAGCCGAAGGAAGAAAAAGAAGCGGCGCCTTCTCTGGAAGAACAGCTTCAGAAACTGGAAGAGGAAAACAAACAGCTTCAGGACCGCATCCTTCGCCAGATGGCGGAGTTTGACAACTACCGCAAGCGCACCTCGAAAGAAAAAGAGGAGCTGACCGGTTTTGTCAAAGCCAGCTGTGCGGAACCGATCATTACGCTGATGGACAATTTTGAACGCGCACTCAAAAATGAATGCAGCGACGAAGCGTATAAGACCGGGATTGAGATGCTATATCAGCAGTTCTGCGCGGCCTTGACCAAATTGGGCATCGAGGAGATTGAAGCAGAAGGAAAACCGTTTGATCCGGCGTTCCACCACGCCGTCAGCCAGATTCAGGATGAAAATCTGGGGGAAAATGTGGTGAGCACCGTTTATCAAAAAGGATATAAACTCGGCGATCACGTGGTGCGTCATGCCATGGTGGTGGTCGCGAATCCCTAACACAATCGCTAGCAAGACAAATCAACGATAAAAAGAAACCTTTGGAGGAATTGTTATGAGCAAAATTATTGGTATTGACCTTGGTACAACGAACTCTTGCGTAGCTGTCATCGAAGGCAGCGAACCGGTCGTTATTCCGAACAGCGAAGGTGCCAGAACCACCCCGTCGGTCGTTGCTTTCAGCAAAACCGGCGAATGTATGGTAGGCCAGGTGGCAAAACGTCAGGCAGTCACCAACTATGACCGCACCATCGCTTCCATCAAACGTCATATGGGCAGCACCTACAAAGTGAGCATTGACGGCAAACAGTACACTCCGCAGGAAATTTCGGCAATGATTTTGCAGAAACTGAAAGCGGACGCAGAAAGCTATTTGGGCGAACCGGTTACCGAAGCAGTTATCACCGTTCCGGCTTACTTCAACGACTCGCAGCGTCAGGCAACCAAAGACGCCGGCAAGATCGCTGGTCTGGAAGTCAAACGTATCATCAACGAACCGACCGCAGCAGCACTTGCTTACGGCGTGGATAAAGAAGAAGATCAGAAAATCATGGTGTACGACTTGGGCGGCGGTACCTTCGACGTTTCCATCATCGAAATGGGCGACGGCGTACAGGAAGTTTTGGCAACCGCTGGTAACACCCATCTGGGCGGCGACGACTTCGACGACCGCATCATCAAACACCTGGTTGCGACCTTCAAAGCAGAACAGGGCATCGACCTGTCGAGCGACAACATGGCAATGCAGCGTTTGAAAGAAGTGGCGGAAAAAGCGAAAATCGAACTTTCCAGCATGCCGACCACGCAGATCAACCTGCCGTTCATTACCGCAGACGCTACCGGCCCGAAACACATGGATGTTACCCTGACCCGTGCAAAATTCAACGAACTCACCAGCGATCTGGTCGAAGCGACCATGGGCCCGGTTCGTCAGGCGCTGTCCGACTCCGGCCTGAACGTCAGCGAACTGAATAAAGTCCTCATGGTGGGCGGTTCCAGCCGTATCCCGGCCGTTGTCGAAGCAGTCAAAAACTTCATCGGCAAAGAACCGTTCAAAGGCATCAACCCGGACGAATGTGTCGCCATCGGCGCAGCCATTCAGGGCGGCGTGCTCGGCGGCGAAGTCAAAGGCGGCGTGCTGCTGCTGGACGTTACCCCGCTGTCGTTGGGTATCGAAACCCTCGGCGGTGTCTGCACTCGTATGATCGAACGTAACACCACCATCCCGACCAAGAAAACCCAGATCTATTCGACCGCTGCCGATAACCAGACTTCGGTTGAAATTCACATCCTCCAGGGCGAACGTGAATTTGCGAAAGACAACAAGACCCTCGGCATGTTCCACCTCGACGGTATTCCGGCTGCTCCGCGCGGCGTTCCGCAGATCGAAGTCACCTTCGACATCGACGCCAACGGCATCGTGCACGTTTCGGCAAAAGATTTGGGCACCGGCAAGGAACAGACGGTCACCATCACTTCTTCGACCAACATGTCCAAAGAAGACATCGATAAGGCTGTGAAAGAAGCGGAACAGTTTGCTGCGGAAGATAAAAAGCGCAAAGAAGACGTGGATATCCGCAACTCTGCCGACCAGATGATCTTCCAGTGTGAAAAAACGCTCAAAGATGCCGGCGACAAAATTACGGAAGCGGACA
>CALXIC010000068.1 GCA_944388265.1 uncultured Clostridia bacterium
GTGCGCCGCCGTCAGCACCAGATGATTGGGATTGGTCAAAAGGGCGCGCTTCGCTTTGGCGTTTGCGCCCCAAAGCAGAAACACCATCGGTTTTTCCCGCTCATTCAAGCATTCGATCACGCGGTCGGTAAAAATTTCCCATCCCTTGCCGCGGTGGCTGTTGGGCGAGCCTTCCCGCACCGTCAAAACCGTGTTCAACAGCAACACACCCTGACGCGTCCAGTCGGTGAGTTCGCCGTGATGGGGCGGCTGAACGCCCAAATCCGTCTGCAATTCCTTGAAAATATTCTGGAGCGACGGGGGTGGATTCACCCCTTTGCGCACCGAAAAAGCCAGCCCATGCGCCTGTCCTGCGCCGTGGTAGGGGTCCTGCCCCAAAATCACGACCTTCACGTCGGAATAGGACGTATAGCGCAGTCCATTGAAAATATCATACATGTCGGGATAGACCCGGTGCGTGCGGTATTCCTGTTTCAAAAACTGCCGCAGTGCAAGGTAATAATCCTTTTGAAACTCCTCGCGCAGCAGATCATCCCATTCGTTTCCGATGTTTACCATTTAGTTCTTCCTCTGATAACACAAAATCAAAAATGATGCGCGGGTTTGCAGGGTCTCCAGCGCATACAGCCGGGCGGCATTTTCCTGCGACGTCTTGTAGGCATAAGGCGTCATGTCAAACAGATGGCGGATATCTTCCGCAGACAAAAGATCGAGCATGGTACGTACCGGCAATGCCTCCAGGAAAGTAAATCCCTCGAGGGCAAAATCCTGCACTTCATTTTCGTACGGATGGTCGTACACCATCTGTTTGAGTTCCCACAGATGATCCCGATCGGGAATCACACGATAGAGCAGGCCGCCCGGACGCAGGATGCGGACATACTCGCTGCCGCAATAGGGCGCAAACAGCGTCATCACCGCATCGACCGAAGCATCCGCGACCGGCAGATGAAACACACTGGCGACGGCATAAAGGATGGAACGATCCTTCTTGGCCGCGGCGCGCAGCGCAAATTTGGAAATATCCACGCCCAGCATGTGGGGGTCGTGCAATGCTTCCCGCACCCGGCCGGTATAATACCCCTCGCCGCATCCGGCATCCAGCACCCGTGCGCCGGCGGGCAGATCCTTTGCCATGCGCGCGGCGAGTGCATCCGCCAGCGGCGCATAATATCCGTGTTCCAAAAACGCCCGTCTTGCCTGCACCATCTGCCGGTTATCCCCCGGCACTTTCGAATGCTTGCCGCCGGGGAGGAGCAAATTGACATACCCTTCTTTGGCGCGGTCAAAAGAGTGGCCGCGCGGGCAGACCAAGCGCTTTTCCTCCACGGTCAGCAGCTGTCCGCAGTTGGGGCAGCAAAAACCAAATTTACCAGCCATAAACTTCCCTTTGCCACGGCATCGGACGGGTTTCCACCGCGCGCGACGTGCGGATCGCCTCATCCATCAAAAACCACAGATAGCTGTCCTGCAAGCCGTCTGCCAGCGAATAGACGTCCTTACCGGTATCCACATATTCTTTCATGCCCAACAGCATCGTACCGATGGCGATCTCGTCGTCATTCAGGCGCGCATGGGTATAAGCCGCAAACGGGCTGCGGTAAATTTCACGGTTTCCGACCATCATGGCGCGGTGGAACATCCCTTCCAAGTTGGAATAATCCCCCGTATCCACCCGGCGAATCGTTTCGCGATAGGGCTGATCCTGACGGTTGAGCCCCAAAAGCGTCTGGTCGTAAATCTCACCCGCATCCCCCTGCACCTGCAGATGACGGCTGCGCAGATAATTGAAGTACTGCTGATCGCTGAAGCGATGGAAGCCCGCCGTTTCGTTTTCAAAGCGGAACACGGCGCATTTTTGCAGATCATCCATCAGTTCCGGTTCGAGCATGCCGGTGCGGTCACAGGTTTTGTAAACCGGCACATTATAGCTGCGCGCTTCGATCCGGCAATGGCAATAGCCCGCATCGAGGAGTTTGCGCATCACGCTGATGGAATGGTAATCGTGCATCATCGACAGCATCACCGTTTCCACGCGGCCGATTGCCCCGTGGTGCACCAGATACTGCACCGCCGCATGATACGGCTGGAGGAAATATTGCTCGGCGACCTGAATCCGCCCGCCTTTTTCCTGCACTTCATCCCAAAGACTTTCGAGACTATGCACCGAGTTTGCCGGCGGCGTTTCACAAAGCACCGGCATTTTGGCATCCATCAGCCAGGAAAGATGCTCCGCGACTGCGTCCCACGGCACCGCCACCACGACGAAATCCGGTTCGGACGCCAAGAGTTCCTCTCTCGTCGTAAACGCCTTGCCCGGATGGGTAAGTGCAAATTCTTCTGCCTTTTCAGCGCGATGGAATAAAATACCGGACAGTTCAAACAGTTCCGGCACTTCGCGGATCACGCGCAAAAAAGATTCGACACGCCAGCCGCTGCCGACAAAACCGATACGGATAGGATTCATAAGAACACCCCTTTTTCCACAATGATTCTGTTTTTTAGTATAACACAACCCCCTGTAAAGTGCAATTTGAAAAAAACCGTTGCGGGTGCGCCTTTTGACAAAATATTTATACTATTAGGAATATAATAAGCCGTGCAAATAATTACTATTTGTAATTTTGCCGGTGATCCGGCAGCAAGGAGGAATTCCATGAAGACAGAAGTCGCATCTTCCGGCCGGGTAACGCTGACGGCCGGAAAAACGCTCACGATCAAGATGATGCTGGCGGCAGTGTATTCCTTTCTGATTTGTCGCTGTGTCCTCTTGGGGAGCATTTCATCCTTCGGCGTTTCCTTTTGCGCGGCAATGCCCGCCGAATACGCATGGATTGCGGTATTGGGCGGCATCCTGGGGTACGGGACACAGGGACTTGCCGCCCAGACCATTTGTCCCGTATTGACCCTCACCATCGTGACGCTGATCCGCATGATTGTGCAAAGGGTGCGAAGCAAAGAACCCGCCGCCCTGCCCGCCGTGCTCAGCGGAACGGTGCTGTTTTTGAGCAATCTGGCGGTCCACGTGGTCGGCGGATTTGCACTGCCCGATCTCATGTTGCGGCTGTGCGAAGCCATTTTGACGGGAGGGGTCGCCTACCTCGGGCGTTTGGCGCTGACGGCCTTTTTTGACCGCAAAAATCTCACCGCCTATACATCCGCCGAACGCACCGGTCTTGCGATGCTGGGGCTTTTAGCTATCACCGCACTGATGAACGTCTCCCTCTCCTTTTTCCAATTCGGCGTGCTGGCAGCCTCCACCGTAATCTGCCTGATTGCCAGCCGGTTGGGCTCCTTTTCGGCGGCAATCGGCGCGATTTTTGTTTCGATCGCCATCAATCTTTACCCGACCGATTACCTGATTCTGTCCGCGATCCTCATCGTCGGCGGACTGACGGCGGGCATCTTCCATTCCTTCGGGCGCTTTCCCGTGGCGGCGGTCTTTTTGCTCACTTCGATTTTCCTTTCCGTCATCTTTGGCATCACGCTGCCGCTGCTTTATCAGCTGGTGGGGGTGCTCACGGGCTGTGCGCTCTTTTTGGGTATCCCTGCCGAATGGGCAGACGCCGCTTTTCCGCGCACGCACCGGCGGGAAGAAGATTTTTCCCTCAAAGACCACGCAGAACGGCGCATCCTCTTTGCCGCTTCGACGGTGGACGAGCTGCAAAATCTCATCTGCTCCATCACCGAACGGCTGGCACAGATTACGCCGGAAGACAACATCCTCACCCTCTATCAGGACACCGTACAGTCGGTGTGCATGGGATGCAGCAACCGGTCGTCCTGCTGGCAGGAACATTACGCAGAAACCGCTTCGGGCTTTTTAGCCATGACGGAAGCATTAAAAAACGGGCATCGCCCGGGAACGGAAACCTTGGAGGAAACCTCATTGGCAAACTGCATACAAAAAGCCAAACTCACCGACACCATCAGCACCCGCTACCACAAACTGCTGCTGCACGAGCATCAAAAACGCCAATCCACCCAAATGCGGGAGCTGGCCGTCGAACAGCTGACCGGTATTTCGGACATGCTGCGCAGCATCGGCGAAGAACTCGACAGTTTGGTGGAACCGGATAACCGCGCCGCACTCTTAGTGCGCGACCTCTTCACCGCACTCGCCGCCCCGCCCATCTGCTGTTTTGCAAGCGTCAACGAATTTGACCGCATGGAACTGGACATCTATTGCAGCGCTGCGGTGCAATTTGATGAAGAGAGCTTGCAGGAGGAGTTCTCCCGCGTGCTCCGGCGCACCTTTGCCCGGCCGATTGTCTCTCAGGCGCAAAACAACGTGCGCATCTCCTTCTTTGAAGAAGCAGCCTTTTCGCCGCAAATCTGCTGCCGTCAGGCGGCGGGGTTTGATGCAGACAACGTCTGCGGCGATACCTGCACCCATTTTTCCGACAGCCGCGGCAATCTCTACCTGCTGTTAAGCGACGGTATGGGCACCGGACGGGAAGCCGCCGTGGATAGTTCGCTCACCTGTTCGATGATCGTCAAGCTCATCAAAGCCGGTTTCGGCATGGATTCGGTGCTGAAATTCGTCAACTCCACCTTGCAGGCGAATCGCTTGAAAGAGACGCTTTCCACCATCGACATTGCCAAAATCGATCTCTATACCGGACGGGTGGAATTTTTCAAAGCCGGCAGCGCTTCTTCCTTCGTCAGCCTGGACGGCATCGTGGCTGAGGTGTCCTCTCACTCGCTGCCCGTGGGCATTTTGCAGGGGATTCAATTCGACCGCCGCATCGCTATTTTAAACGACGGGGATCTGCTGTTGATGATGTCCGACGGGGTACTGACGCCCGATCCCGACACCGTCAAACACTACATCGAAGCACATCAGGAAGAATCCATTTCCGATTTGGCCGACGGCTTGATCGCCTTTGCCAAAACCAATGCGGAAGACGGCCGGTTTGACGACCTGTCCGTTCTCGCGATTCGCTTAGACCGCACCCATTAAAAAAACCGCGTTCCTCTAAAAGAGGAACGCGGTTTTTCTGATTTGTTTCATCCATTCGCCGAAAGTTCTTCTTCGGGTTCTTTCCCGTCGGCAGAGGATTCTTCCGCCGTTTCATCCTGCGGCACATTCGTATCAAAGTCTTTGGTGGAGAGCGTTTCCTGGTGAATGTCCCACACCACTTCGGATTCTTGTTCGGTTGTTTCTTCCGTCGTCACCGGCTGACGGTATGTACTGCGCAGATGACGCAACAGTTTTCGGCGATACTGCCGGTATTCAAACAAACAGGTCAGCAGATAGGTCACCCCGGCGAGCAGCACAAAGAGCACCACCGACAATTTCGCCAAAACACCCACCAACGCACCGACGCCGAGTGCGACCACCAGGCCGATCACCAGCTGCTGGGCGTTCTTGCGCAGATATTCCTGTCCCATGGTGCGTCCGTGACGCATCGCATATTTGCCGGATTTTTGAGGTGCTTCCTCTGCCGGCTGAGCGGACGGTTCTTGAATTTCGTCTGCCACTTCTTCCTGCGGCAGGGGTTCTTCCACCGTCTGCGTCGTGCCGTCGGCGGCAACTTCTTCCCACTCGGATGCTGCGGGAGCTTCGTCTGCCCCAGATTCCGGCTCGCTTTCCGGCTGTTCTTTTGCATCCTCTGCGGGCAATTCCTCCGGTTCTTCTGCCGGCATCGCTTCTTGATCCGTTTCTTCGGCGGCTTCCAGATCGTCGACCTGTGCGGTCACCGACTGCCACAGTTCTTCCATATCGGGCGCCTGGGGCACGAAGACTTCCGGTTCATTTACCGGTTCTTCTTCAAAAACCTCCGGTTCCTCCGGTACCGGCTCTACTTCAGAATTTTCCACCGGTTCAGACACTTCTGCCGGTTCGGACACCGCTTCCGCATCCACCGGCGGCGTCAGCACTTCTTCTGCCGGTTCGGCCGTTTGAGGCACATCCTCGACGGGTGTTTCCTTCTCGGTGCGAAACAGCGCATAGCTGTTCCCCACCAGTGACGATGCACGTTCCGGTTCCTGATCGGCGACACCGTTTACTTTCTTCGCGCTCATTCTTCTTCGTCCTCCAATTCTGCCGGAGAGATCATTTGCAGCACCAGCGAAACGACCTTTCCTTCTTCATCAAAGCCCCAGTAGGCAGGATAGACACCGTTGCCGAATCCACTGTCAAACAAAACGACGTTTTCCTTCACATCGGGCAGGTGCCAGTTCAAAAAACTTCCCTCCGGACGCTGTGCCCCCGGACATTTGCGGGCACTGCGTGCAAAGAAAAAGGCAAAATAATCGTCGTACAAATTTTTCCCCGGATGATCCTGCCGCCACTGCGCACAAAACACCGCGAACAGACGGGCGGTCTTTTCATCACAAAAACAAGCCAGTCCCGATTCCACCGGCAGTCCGTAAATTTCATCCGCTGCCAATTCGGATACATGTTCGCCCGGACGCAGTGCCAGCTGATAGCGCACCGCCGGCCGGTCCGAAAACAAAATGCGCGCCGCCGCATAAAGCGGTTCTCCGTCTTCTACCTGTGCAACCGCCACTTCGGTCAAAAACTGACCGCGGGGCACGCGTTTGGAAAACGGCGGAACGTTTCCATACTCCAGATGATAAAGCGGGTCGGACGCCACCAGTTTGCCGCTCGGCAGCAAAAGCTTCCCCATCGGCACGACCGAATAATCGCCGCTGTCAAAATATTCATTGAGATCCATTTCCGGGTCCAATTTTTTCTGATACATCCGTTTTGTCCTCCTTTGTGGCAACATTATACCACAATTCC